>NZ_JBNFMU010000186.1:0-27740 GCF_049942315.1 Pseudomonas wayambapalatensis | reverse complement strand
TTATTGGGGAGATCGGTCCCCCCAAAAAAACCCCCCCCCCTTCTCCTCCCCTGCCCCCCCCCTTTTCCCCCGACCACCCCCCCCCCCACAGGGACAGGCTTGCCTTTGGATTTGAACAGGACAGCTGTTCTCACAGGGAGGGGCTGGCCTTTGGGTTTTGAACAAGGCAGCTGCTCCACAGGTCTTGGGTTGAACCGCAGGCGGATTTCAGCCGGCGGCGGGCTTGCGCGGCGCCCGTGGTTTCTTCTCGGTCACAGGCTTGCCCGCCGGCAGTGCGGCGGCCTTGGGTTCGGCAGGCGCCTTGGGCTTGGCCGGGGCCTTCTTACGTGGTGCGGCCTTGGGCGCCAGGGCCTCGGCTTCGGCCAGCTTGTGGGCCATCTCCCAGTGGCGCTCTTCCTGGCCTACCGGTTTACCCTCCGACTCCCAGATCTGGTAGGCGAATTCGCGGATACGCTTTTCATCGACACTCATTTCGACGCTCCTGAAGTTCATGCATGTTCAATCAACAGGTTGAGCGGAAATTCCGACAGCACATTGCTCAGCATCAGCTCCCTAGAAGGGCTGACAGCGGTGTGTGCGAAAAGTCCCGTGCAAGTGGCAGGCGACAAGGCAAACGGCAGGATCAGCCGGGTATCGTCCCAGTTCTGTGCTGGGATCAGGGGGATCGGGGCCGCGTCCAGCAAGCTGCTGGCCAGCCGTGGCACGATGACGATGGCACGCTCGCCCTCACCGAGGCGGGCGAAGGCCAGCACCTTGTCGGCGTGGCGACCCTGGGCGTTGAGCGGCAGGTAGGCACCGCGCAGGAACAGCTCGGGATGCGCGTGGCGCAGGTCCAGCACGCGGGCGATCAAGGCCTGCTTGATGCGTCCGTCGCGCCAGTGTTCAAGCAGCTCGGCCTCGGGCAGGCTGGCGTCGAGGCTGGCGCGTCTTGCCGGGTAGTCCACTGGGCGGCGATTGTCCGGGTCGACCAGGCTAAAGTCCCAGTATTCGTTGCCCTGGTACAGGTCGGGAACACCCGGCGTGGTCATGCGCAGCAGGCACTGGACCAGGCCATTGAGCGCACCGGGGCAGGCGATGCGCGCGGCGGCGTCGGCGAGCGAGTGGCGCAGTTGCTGGTTTTCGCTGTCGAGCAAGAGGCCATCGAGGTAGCGGGCGCAGGCCTGTTCGTAGCGCTCGTTGGGGGCGGCCCAGCTGCTGCGCAGCTTGGCTTCGCGCAGGGCTTTCTGCTGCCACTGGCGCACACGTTCGGCAAACTGCTCGAGCCCCTTCGGGTCGTCACGGCCCAGCTCCATGGGCCAACTGGCGAGCAGGGTCTGGAACAGCAGCAACTCATCGCCGGGGCTGGGTGCCGGGCCGTCTTCGAGGGTTTCACGCAGCGGCTCGGCCAGTTCGCGCCAGTGCTCGACGCGGCTGGCGAGCCACTGGCTGTGTTCACTGAGCACCGCCAGGCGCGCGCGACAGTCTTCGCCGCGCTTGTGGTCGTGGGTGGCAGTGGCCAGCAGGTTATCCGGGAAGTCACGCAGGCGGCGTTGCGCTTCGTTGTGGAACTGCGCAGGTGTGGTGCTGAACCGCTCGGCCTCGAAGCCCACGTCGTTGCGCGAGAGCAGGCGGGCGCTGCGGTAGAACGCGGTGTCCTCGACCGCCTTGGCGGCGCTGGGTGCGGTCAGTTGCTGGAAGCGCACGCACGCATGGCGCAGGTGCTTGCGGGCACGGCCGACAGGCAACTGACGCCAGGGCTGTCCGCCGAGCCAGCGCTCGAAGTGTTCGAGCAATGGCCAGTCGGCTTCGCCGAGCGACTGCCGGGCACCTTCCAGGGCGCGCTGGAAGAACGCCTCATCCTGCTGGGGACGGCCACAGGCATTGATGTAGGTGCGGTACACCGGGTAGTGCTCGACCAGCGCCTGCAGGGCACGACGGATTGCGCCGAGGGTGAGGTCGCGGGTCATCAGATCGTCGCGGGCGACCTGCAACAGCGCCTGGGCCACCGACTCGCAGTCACCGGCCAGGCTGGCATTGAGTACCAGACGTCTTGCGATGCGCACTTCCTCGTCGAACTCGGGGCGCTCGCTGACGTTGCGCCAGAGGTCGGTCAACGGCACTTCGCCGGACGGGTCGTGCTGAAGCAGCGAGACCTGGTTCATGAACTCGTAGCCGGTGGTGCCGTCGGTGAGCCAGTCCTGGTGCAGGTGCTCGTCGGCACCGAGGATCTTTTCCACGTAGATCGGGAAATGCTCGAGTGCCGCTTCTGGTGGACGCAGGACCAGCAAGTGATCGACACGGCGGCGCAGGTTGCGGCAGTAGCGGTGAGGGTCGGCCAGGCCGTCGATATGGTCGATGCGCAGGCCATCGACCAGGCCGCGAGCGATCAGCTCGAACAGCTTGGCGTGGGTCGCTTCGAACACCGTCGCTCGCTCCACACGCAGACCGCCGAGTTCGTTGATGTCGAAGAACCGTCGCCAGTTGATGTCGTCGGCGGCGGTGCGCCAACTGGCCAGGCGATAGGTTTGGCGCTCGAGCAGCAGGTGCAGGCGCTTGAAGCCCGCTTCGCTGTGGCTGTCGAAGGCGGCCAGGGCCTGCTCCAGGTGAGCGCCCTCGCGTACCAGGTGGGCCAGTTCCGCGTGCAATGGCAGGCTCTCGGCCAGTGGGTCGGTGGAGTCGCCCAAGGCGCCGAAGCGCGTGCCCAGCGCCTGCAGCGAGGGGGCATCGCTCTGGCTGAGGATCCGTCCGTAATCCAGCGGACAGATCGGGAAACGGTGCTCGTAGTGCTCGATCTGCAGCACCCCGTGCTCAGCGTCGAAGGTCAGCGGAATCTCGCCATTCTGAAGGGCGATGCCATAGTCGTTGCCCAGGAACGGCAGCAGCAACTGGCCAGCCAGCAGCGGGTCGCTGGAGTGCCACTGGATATCGAAGAATTCGGCGTAGGGGCTGCGCCGCCCCCAGGCCAGGAGGCTCTGCCACCAGGGGTTGTCGGCACCGCCCACGGCCATGTGATTGGACACGGTGTCGAGGATCAGCCCCATGCCGTGCTGGCGCAGCGCGGCCACCAGCCGCTGCAGCGCCGCTTCGCCGCCCAGCTCGGGATTGACCTGGGTCGGATCGACCACGTCGTAGCCGTGTCGGGAGCCGGCGCGGGCCTTGAGTATGGGCGAGGCGTACAGGTGGCTGATGCCCAGCCGGGCGAAGTAGGGCACCAGTGGCACGGCATCGTCGAGGGTGAAGTCGCTGTGAAATTGCAGGCGCTGGGTGGCGGTCAAGGGCTTCATCGGTCGCGCTCCCAGGCTTGTTCGCGGGCCTGCGCCAGCAGTTCCAGGCGACGTGCGGCATCCTCGTCGTCGAGCAGTTCGCTGACGGGCAGGGCGAAGCGTCGACGCCAGTTGGGGTGGCCGTCGGTGGTGCCGGGCAGGTTGGGTTGTTCGTCGCTGCCGAGCAGGTCTTCGAGTGGGACCAGCACGAGCGGTGCGCGGGTGTGGCCGACATAACGGATGGCGGTGTCGATCAAGGCGTCGTTATCCTTCAAAGGGCCATAGTTCGCTTCCAGGCTGCGGCGCAGGCCGTGAATCTCCTGCTCGCGCTCATGCCGCCAGTGCAGTTCGGTGGCGGCGTCGATCAGTTGCAGTCGGTGGTTCCAGTCGATGTCCCGTGCTCGCAGCCAGCCGGCCAACGGGGCGAGGTCGTGGGTGCCGGTGGTGGCCAGGGCGGTATCGGGCCAGTCGAGGATCGCCTTGAAGTGGCCGGGCGAGGTCTGCTCGAACGGCAGCACGCGCATGCCCAGCACGCCCTTGTCCGCCAGTTGCTCACGCAGCCCGGGCGGTACGGTGCCGAGGTCTTCGCCGAGGATCACCGCCTGATGGCGTGTCGATTCGAGCGCCAGCAGGCGCAGCAGGTCTTCGACGGGGTAGTTCAGATACGCCCCCTCGCTCGGCTTGGCGCCGCGCGGGATCAGCCACAGGCGGCGCAGCCCCATCACGTGGTCGATGCGCAGGCCGCCGGCGTGGGCGAGATTGGCTCGCAGCATTTCGATGAAGGCACGGTAGCCGTTGCGCTTGAGGCCGTCGGGCGAGAAGGCGCAGATGCCCCAGTCCTGGCCCGAACGATTGAGAATGTCGGGCGGCGCGCCGACCTTGAGGTCGGCCAGCAGTTCGTCCTGGCGGCTCCAGGCCTGGCTGCCGGCACCGTCGGCACCCACCGCCAGGTCAGCGATCAAGCCGATGCCCATGCCATTGCTGCGCGCGGCATCCTGGGCGCGTTGCAGGCTGCGCTCGGTGAGCCATTGGCAGAAGGCATGAAACTCCACCAGCGCCGGGTAGGCCGCAGCCATGGCCTGCACTTCCGGCTCCTCGGGGCTGCGCCAGGCGTCCGGCCATGCGCGCCAGTCGGCGCCCAGGCCTTGCTCCACGGCTTCGGCCTGCAGCACTTCGAAATGGCAATGGTGCTCCAGGGCTTGGCCAGCGGACTGGCGAAAGCTGTCGAAGTCCGGGCGCAGGGGGTGTTCCCTCTGGCTGAAATCTGCATACAGCGCCTTGAGCAGCTTGTGCCGCACATCGGCCGCGCGCGGCCAGTCGACCAGCGACGTCTGCTCCAGGTCTTCGAGGCTCTGGGTCAGGCCCGCAGCTTCGGCCGCCATGCGCACCTCGCGCTCGCCGAGCAGTACCGAGGGGCTGGCGTAGAGGGTGTTGAGCAACAGGCGGCTGGATGGTGAGTAGGGGCTGAAGTGCTGTTGGTCGTACATCGACAACGCATGGATCGGGCTGATCGCCAGCGCATCGGCGCCTCGCTCTGCCGCACTGCGCGCCAGTTGCTCCAGGGCCAGGCAGTCGCCATAGCCACCGTCACCAGGGCGGCGCAGGCTGTAGAGTTGCACGGCCAGGCCCCAGCAACGCGGAGGGTGTTGCTCGGTGCCGTCCTGCAGGCTGTGGCAACGCGGCGGCGCGACGGCGATGGTGACCTGTCGGTCATCGATTTCCAGGCGGTGGTAGCCGATAGGCAGTTCGCCGGGCAGTTGTGCCAGTGGGTCGAGGGTCAGCGCGTGCACGCTGCCGTCTTCCTGGGTGCAGCGTACCGGGCTGTTTGGGCTGAACCAGCGTGCCAGGGCCAGCGGCTGGCCAAGGTCGGCGGTGAGCAGTGGCGGCAGGTGCTCGCTGTCCTCGAGCTGCTCCAGGGCGGCCAGGCTGCGCGCGATGGCAGCGTCATCCTCGGCGGGATGGCCAAGCCCTTGCAGAACCCGGCGCAGAGCCTCGTCAGATACCTGCTGGGGACGATCGTTCGCGTCTATCCAGTCGCGGGCAAGGCCCGCGCGGGCGGCGAGACGGTGCAGGGGCATTTCGCTCATGGCGTCTCCAGGCGAGAGGGAAGCAGGCTGACCACGCAGCTGTACGCGGCCAGGGTGGAGTCTGGATGGGCGTTGTCACTGCTGTCGAACAGGCGTGTATCTATGCCTGGCAAAGTAATGGGCTGCGCAGATGCGCCAAGGTTCAAATCGATGCGCAACTCGCAGCCGTCGCCCAGTCGCCAGCGGGCGCTGAGGGCTTTGTCGCCGAGCACTTCGACGCCCAGTGCGCGGCTGCCCACCAGGCGCGGGACGATCTGGCGATGGCGGATATCCAGCAGTTGGTGATAGAGGCCGTGCCAGCCAGCGAGCACTTGTGTGTTGACCGGGCGTGAAGCTTCGAAGGTTTGCAGGGCGTTGGGGTCGGGTATGTGCGCGCGCTTCTCGGGGTCGGCGAAGGCTGCGAAGTGGGCGAACTCGCCGCGCCGACCTTCGCGCACGGCATCGGCCAGCTCATCGTGGAAATCGGTGAAGAACAGGAACGGCTGGCAGCTGCCTTCTTCGTCACCCATGAACAGCAGCGGGATCATCGGCGCCAGCAGCAACAGGCCGGTGGCGGCCCGCAGCGCCGGGGGCGGGCACAGGCGGCTAAGACGCTCGCCAAGGGCGCGGTTGCCGATCTGGTCGTGGTTCTGCAAGAACAGCACGAAGGCACTCGGTGGCAAGTGAGCGCTGGGCTCGCCGCGGGGTGTGCCATGGCGGTTGGGCTCGCCCTGAAACACGAAGCCTTCGCTCAGGCAGCGGGCCAGTTGCTCGATCGGGCGGTGCTTGTAGTCGGCGTAGTAGCCTTCGGTCTCGCCCGTGAGCAGCACGTGCAGGGCGTTGTGGCCGTCATCGTTCCACTGCGCGTCGAAGCCTTGCTCGAGCAGCGCCGCTTGATTGTGTTCGTTCTCCAGCACCAGCCACACTTCGCGGCCCGGCTCGACAGCGGCGCGCACGCGGCGGGCCAGTTCGACGAGAAAGTCCGGCTGGTCGATGGCGTGCACGGCGTCCAGGCGCAGGCCATCGAAGCGGTAGTCGCACAGCCACATCAGGGCGTTCTGGATGAAGAACTCGCGTACTTCTGCACGGCGAAAGTCGATGGCGGCGCCCCAGGGGGTCTGGCGGTCTTCACGGAAGAACCGGCTGGCGTACTGCGGCAGGTAATTGCCGTCAGGGCCAAAGTGGTTGTAGACCACATCGAGCATCACCATCAGCCCGTGGCCATGGGCCTGGTCGATTAGTGCGCACAATTGATCCGGGCTGCCGTAAGCGTTGTGCGGGGCGAAGGGCAGGGCGCCGTCGTAGCCCCAGTTTCGCTCGCCGGGGAACTGGTTGATCGGCATCAGCTCGATGGCGGTGATACCCAGTTCTGCCAGGCGTGGCAGCTGCTGGGAAACACCTGCATAGCCGCCGAGCAGGCCCACGTGCAGTTCCTGGATCACCGCCTCGTGCCATGGGCGGCCGCGCCAAGGGTGCTGCCAGCCGTAACGCTGGAGATCGACGACTTCACTGGGACCGTGCACGCCGTCGGGCTGGTAGCGCGACGCCGGGTCGGCCACCTTCAGGTGACCGTCGATCCTGAAATGGTAGCGATCACCCGCCTGGCAGGCAGCGATACCGCTGAACCAGCCATCTCCCTCGGACAGCAGCTCGACAGACGGCTGCCGCTCGATTTCCACGCTCACGTTGCGCGCATCCGGCGCCCAGAGGGCGAAGCGCGCCGACGTGGCGTCCAGTTGCTGTGCGCCATGCCTGTGCATCTTCGTAGCCCTCGTTCAGTAGTGGCGGCTGCGTGCCTGGCAGACCAGTTCCTCGTAGAGGCGAGCGTAGGGTTCCACCGCCTGGCACCAGTTGAACGGTTGGGTCATCGACAGGCAGCGCATGGCATTGAGCAGGTCTTTCTTGCCGTGTACGTAGAAGGCGCGGTTCAAGGCTTCGCGGTAGCTCTCGGCGCTCGACTCGTTGAACAGGAAACCCGTGACGCCATCTTCGATGGTGTCGGCCAGCCCACCGGTATTGCGTGCCACCGGCAGTGAGCCGAAACGCTGTGCGTACATCTGGCTCAATCCGCAGGGCTCGTAGCGCGAGGGCATCAGCAGGAAATCGCTGCCGGCGAACATGCGCCGGGCATCGGTTTCGTTGAAGCCGATGCGCACGCCGATGCGACCAGGATGGCGCAGGGCCAGATCGCGCATGGCCTGTTCCTCTTCCGGCTCGCCGCGGCCGATGATCGCGATCTGCCCGCCTTGCTGGACGATGTCGGCGGCCACGCTCAACGTCAGGTCCAGGCCTTTCTGGTAGACCAGGCGCGAGACCACGGCGAACAGCGGCCCTTCGGACGGCTCCAGGCCGAACAGCTCGCGGACCTGCTCGGCATTGCGCGCCTTGCCTTCCCAGTCGTTGATGCTGAAGTTGTGCAGCAGATGGGTGTCGGTGGCCGAATCCCAGCTCTCGTCG
This sequence comes from Pseudomonas wayambapalatensis, assembly GCF_049942315.1. Classification (NCBI taxonomy): domain Bacteria; kingdom Pseudomonadati; phylum Pseudomonadota; class Gammaproteobacteria; order Pseudomonadales; family Pseudomonadaceae; genus Pseudomonas; species Pseudomonas wayambapalatensis. The sequence goes on along the minus strand of NZ_JBNFMU010000186.1, from coordinate 19,975 downwards.
ATGCCATTGGGGATGCCGCCCAGCAGGCCTTGCTGGGCCTTGCTGGCGAGAAAGCCGTCGAGGCCGCAACCGAACTCGGGCGTGGTGATCTCTCGGGCGTAGGTGGCACTGACCGTGGTGATGTGGCTCGAGTAGGCCAGCCCGGCCTTGAGGAACGACAGCTTGCCGTAGAATTCCATGCCTTCCTGCTGCATGGCATGGTCGGGAATGGCCAGCTCCGGGCTGCAGCCTCGGCTGTAGACACCCTGGTACGCCAGGTTGTGGATGGTGAATAAAGTCGGTGTATTCAGGCCGCGCCAGTGCATGTAGGCAGGCGCCAGACCGGCTGGCCAGTCATGGGCGTGCACCAGATCGGGGCGCCAGTGCGCCATTGCATCGCCTGCGGCGATCTCTGCGGCGGCCAGGCCCAGGCGGGCGAAACGGATGTGGTTGTCCGGCCAGTCACGGCCATTGTTGGCACCGTATGGGGTGCCTTCGCGCTCATACAACTCGGGGCAGATCAGCACGTAGATGACCAGGCCATCCGGCAGGTCCATGCGCCCGATCTTGCACGGCGGAAGCGCAGCATGGCCACCGAGTTCGCCAACGATGTGAATGGGGTTGTCGCTATCGACCACTTGCGGGTAGCCGGGGATCAGCACACGCACATCGTGCAGGTGTGACAGCGCCCGGGGCAGGGCGGCGGAAACATCGCCCAGGCCGCCCGTCTTGACCAGGTCGGCGATTTCGGAGGTGACGAACAGCACCTTGCGCTTGTGCGGATTGTTGCGGCGCGTGGTAGCGGGTGCCTTGCCTGTCGTGGCGAAGCCAGGTGCAACAGGCTCGCGATTTTCCAGGTTGAATGATTCTGCGTGAGGCTCGACAGCGGCACTGATCATACTTCTCTCCGTCCCTTGTTCATGCGGGTACTGGCACCCGTTACGTTTATCTCGTATCTGTTCTCGCTTTGGCTTTCAGCATCTTCGTAGTGCATTCCTTGCCCCATGGTCGTGCGCGCAGGCACAGCGCGAGCGGCATTCCGGCCGAACAGGCGCCTGGACAGTGTGGGGTGGGCGGGCTGACGCGTGAGGAAGTCCCTTTGCGTGGCCTACTTACTTCCTGACCTGCCCGTGTTTCGGAAAGTTCGACTTGATTGCGTCACTGGTTTTCGGAGCAAAACACGGGCCGAATCCGCAGTGTAGGGGACGAAAGGTAGGCAGGATGACCCGCTGGTCACAATTTGCATGACCGTTGATCTGCGCAAACGTTGGCGCACCAAAGCCGCAGCGACATTGCGTTGCTGCGGCGCAACAGGCATCCGTTGGGCGGGGAATGCGGGCAGTGTCAGGTGGTCGGCAGCAGCGAGGAATGGTGGTGGTGGATCAGCCACTGCTGGCCATCCCAGCGGTAGGTGAAGGTGTAGCGCGCAGCGACCTGTTGCCCGGTCTTGGCGAAGTCGAAGGTGTACAGCCCGGCCAGTGTGGCTTTGTTGCAGGTCTGGCTCAGGTGATGAGTGTCGAGCTTGCCGGAGGGCTGGTCGGCGAGGAAGTGCTTGAAGTAGTCGAGGCGCTCGACGGTGGTCAGGCGTGGGGTTCTGGAGACCGTCGGCAGCAGCACCGCATCGTTTTCGTACAGTTTGGCCACTTGCTGTGGATCGCCGCTGCGCAGGCTGTCGTTCCAGCGTTCGAACAGCGCCAGGGCTTGTTTCTCGTCGAGCTGCTGGCACGGCTGCGGCGCGGCGTGCGCGTGCAGGCTGAGGCTTCCCAGCAAAACGAGCGGGAGCCAGTACGTCAGTTTGTTCATGGGTGTTTTCCACGCGAAGCAGGCACCGGAATGGGCCCGCGGCGTCGCTCAATCTAGGTAGCCTGAGATGAGACCTATATAGGAACAGGCGACTATCTTTGAAGGCATTTTCGCTGGTTAAGGAGGCGGGGTACGACAGGGCGTCGCGTGCGCAGGGGCTGCGCGGTGCGGCGAAAGGTCAGCGTCCGGCAGCCTTGTTGCCCAGGCGGGCCTGTTCGAGCAACAGGTTCAGCTCGGCCACCTGTTGCCGCAGTTGGTCGCGCTCGTCCTTCAGTTGGCGCAGTTCGTCGCGGCGCACGGTGACATAGAGGGTCTGGGGGGGAGTGGCAGGCATGTAGGTACCCATGAGCACACCTCGCAGTTTGGCTGGTGACAGTGACAAGCGTAGACGCTTCGTGCGGCGCGCATTCTGAATTCTTTCCCCGCCCTTGGGAACTTTTTTGTTTATGGTGGTCACGCCGTTCGTCGGTGAACCCTCGTGCGGTACGCTGGACTAACCTGAACACCTGAATCGCGTTCGTCATCCATTTCGCAAGGGGAGCATCGGCACATGCAACTGGGAATCGTCGGGCTGGGCCGCATGGGCGGCAATATCGCAAGACGGCTGATGCGCGCAGGCCACCAGACCGTGGTACATGATCGCAACCGTGAGGCCATCAGCGCCTTGAGCGACGAGGGTGCCCTTGGCGCCCACGACCTGGGCGCGCTGGTACAGAAACTCAAGGCGCCTCGGGCCGTTTGGATCATGCTGCCGGCGGGTGAGCCCACCGAGCAGACCATCACCCAGCTCGCCGAGCTGCTGGAGCCGGGCGACGCGATCATCGATGGCGGCAACACCTTCTACAAGGATGACGTGCGCCGAGCTGCTCACCTGTCAACGCGTGGCCTGCACTATCTGGACGTAGGCACCTCCGGTGGGGTCTGGGGTCTGGAGCGCGGCTATTGCATGATGATTGGCGGCGAGAAGGGTGTGTTCGAGCGGCTGGAGCCGTTGTTCAAGGCGCTGGCCCCGGGTGTGGGTGACATTGCGCGTACGCAGGGGCGCACGGGCGAGCCTGGGCGTGCCGAGCATGGCTACATTCACGCCGGCCCGCCCGGTGCGGGGCACTACGTGAAGATGGTGCACAACGGTATCGAGTACGGCCTGATGCAGGCTTATGCCGAAGGTTTCGACCTGCTGCGCAGCAAGGGCGGCCCCGAGCTTCCCGAGGACCAGCGTTTCGACCTGAATGTGGCAGAGATCGCCGAAGTCTGGCGGCGTGGCAGTGTGGTCACTTCCTGGCTGCTCGACCTCACCGCCGATGCGCTGGTTGCCGATCCGCACCTGGCCCAGTTCAGCGGTTCGGTGTCCGACAGCGGTGAAGGGCGCTGGACCATCGATGCGGCGGTCGAGCAGGCGGTGCCGGTGCCGGTGTTGTCCAGCGCGCTGTTTGCCCGTTTCCGCTCACGCCAGCAGCAAGGCACCTTCGGCGACAAGGTGTTGTCTGCCATGCGCCTGGGCTTTGGCGGCCATGTCGAGAAGAAGGGTTCATGAGCAAACAGACGATTCCCGCAGCGCCGCCTTGCACGCTGTTCCTGTTCGGCGCCAATGGCGACCTGGTCAAGCGCCTGCTGATGCCGGCCCTGTACAACCTCAGCCGTGACGGTTTGCTGGACCGCAACCTGCGGATTGTCGGGGTCGACCATAATCACGCCAGCGCCGAGCAGTTCGCCGAGCGCCTGCACGACTTCATGATCGAGCGCGACAAAGGCGGCGAGGGGGCGGGCAAGTGTCTGGACGAAGGGCTGTGGTCGCGCCTGGCCAAGCGTCTGGACTACCAGACCGGCGACTTCCTGGACCCTGCGACCTATTCGGCGATCGGCAAGCGCATCGCCAAGACCCGTCACGGCAACGCTATCTTCTACCTGGCCACTTCGCCGCGTTTCTTCCCAGAGGTGGCCCAGCGCCTGGGCGAGGCCGGCTTGCTCGACGAGTCTGCGGGCGGTTTTCGCCGGGTGGTGGTGGAGAAGCCGTTCGGTACCGATCTTGCCAGTGCCGAGGCGCTCAACGCCTGCCTGCTCAAGGTGATGAGCGAGCGGCAGATCTATCGCATCGACCATTACCTGGGCAAGGAGACGGTGCAGAACATTCTGGTCAGCCGCTTCTCCAATGGCCTGTTCGAGTCGTTCTGGAACAACCACTACATCGACCACGTGCAGATTACCGCCGCCGAGACGGTCGGTGTCGAGACGCGTGGCGCGTTCTACGACAATACCGGTGCCTTGCGTGACATGGTGCCCAATCACCTGTTCCAGTTGCTGGCGATGGTCGCCATGGAGCCACCGGCAGCCTTCGGCGCCGACGCCGTTCGCGGCGAGAAGGCCAAGGTGATCGGTGCCATCCGCCCCTGGTCGCAGAAGATGGCGCTGAAGAACTCGGTGCGGGGGCAGTACGTGGCGGGCAAACAGGGGCGCAAGCGGCTGGCCGGTTATCGCGAGGAAAACAATGTCGACACGCAAAGCCGCACTGAAACCTACGTCGCGCTCAAGGTGATGATCGACAACTGGCGCTGGGCGGGTGTGCCGTTCTACCTGCGTACCGGCAAGCGCATGAGCGTGCGCGACACCGAAATCGCCATCTGCTTCAAGCCTGCACCTTACGCGCAGTTCCGCGAGTCGGAGCTGGAGCGACCCAAGCCCAACTACCTGAAGATTCAGATTCAGCCCAATGAAGGCATGTGGTTCGACCTACAGGCCAAGCGCCCCGGGCCTGAACTGGTGATGGAGAACGTCGAGCTGGGTTTTGCCTACAAGGACTTCTTCAAGATGACCCCGGCGACCGGTTACGAAACCTTGATCTACGACTGCCTGACCGGTGACCAGACGCTGTTCCAGCGGGCCGACAATATCGAGAATGGTTGGCGTGCGGTACAGCCATTTCTCGACGCCTGGGCCAAGGGGGGCGAAGTGCACGAGTACGAGGCGGGTGAGGATGGGCCCGAGGAGGGCAATGAGTTGCTGAGCCGGGACAAGCGCGAGTGGCACCGCCTGGGCTGAAAGACGGCTGAGCGTCTTGTTCACAATCTAGAGGCCAGCCCAATCCCTGTGGGAGCGGGCTGGCCCGCGAACACCGGCGCAGCCCGTGCCAGGCTGCGCGGTGTCTTTTTCGCGGGCAAGTCGGGGCGCCGAACCGCCGCTCCCACACGTACCGCTCCTGCAGGCGAGTGCGTCAATCAGTGGCGACGGTGCTTCTTGTTCTTGTCGCCCAGGTGGTTGCCGATCGCGCCGCCGGCTGCGCCGCCAAGGCCGGCGCCGATGGTCGAGCCATTGCTGCCGCCAAGTTTGCCGCCCACCAGCGAGCCGCCGGCTGAACCCAGGCCGCCACCGATGGCTGCTTCGGTGCGGTTGCCCTTGCGTGCGCCAACAGCGCTGCCGGCTGCGCCACCCAGGCCCGCGCCGATGGCGGCGCCGCTGCTGCCGCCGATCTGTTTGCCGACGACGTTGCCCAAGGCACCACCCAGGCCGCCGCCAATGGCTGCGGTACCGTCACCGGCGAACGCTCCCTGGCACAGCAGCAGGCCCAGGGCGAGGGAAGGCAGAGTCAGACGCATGATTTCATGAACCTCGAAGGAATCATCAGGGTTGAATGCCGCAGGTGTGCGGCGGATAGGGATTGGGCAGACGCTTCAGCGGTAATAACGGTCACGGTAGCGACGATCGTCGTCATCGCGATCATCGCGGTGATGATAACGGTGACGGTCGCGGTCGCCGTCACGCCAGCCATCGTCATCATGGTGGCGATGGCTGTGGCAACCGGCGAGGAGCACGACGGCGGCGATCAGCGAAACACTGGCAAGGCGTGGCATGGCGATGGAAATCCTTGATCCGCAAAGGTTTACGGGATAACTGCTGAGACCGGGCAGGATTCATTTGGTTTCAAAGCGGCACAAAATATTACCGCGCAAGGGACAGGCGGCGTGCCTGTGGGCTGCTGTTCTGTCCCGCTCGGTCATGGTCGCGGGCCTGCACGGCTCCTAGACTGTCAGGCAGGCCGCGACGAAGACGGCCATCTGCCACACGGTGAATCATGATGATCGCCCATACCCCTACGCTGTTCGCTGCGGTTGCGCTGGTGGCGACGATCCTGGCCTTCTGCCTGTTGCTGGTCGGGCAGTTCAACCGAGGCGATAACCTCTTGCTGACCGGTTGTGGGCTGTTGGCCCATGCCTTGGCCTATGTCTGTTACACGTTGTTCGGGCATGCGCCTCTGTGGGTGAGCTATGCCCTGGGCAACAGCCTGCTGTCGCTGGCGCTGGCGTTCTATTCAGCGAGCCTGTTCCGGGTGCGCGAGCGCCCGGTGCCGTGGCGGCCGATCTTCGCCATTCCGCTGTTGATGCTGCTGGGCCTGATGTCGTTGCTCGAGACGGTGGAGCCGCGCATGCTGCTGGCGACCCTGGTGCTGATGTTGCAATGCGCGTTGATTCTCTACTGGGCCCGGCAACGGGCCCTGGGCAAGGGCCGAGCACACCTGCTGCTGGTGATCGGTGCTGCCATCAGCCTGGTGGGGCTGGGCATGCGGGTGGTGGCCGTGCTGGCGGGCACGGCGCAGGAGATGCGCTACGACACCAGCAACCTCAAGCAGACGGTGTCGGTGGCCATCGGCACGGTCACGGTGATGATGTATTCCATTGGTTTGGTGCTGATGGCCAAGGAGCGCAGCGAATCGCGCTTGCAGCACCTTGCCGGACACGACGTGCTGACCGGGACGGGTAATCGTCGCGCCATCCTGGAACGTTTCGAGCGTGAGCTGGAGCAGGCGCGCGTGGCGCAGTACAGCCTGGCCGTGGCGATGATCGATATCGATCACTTCAAGCGTATCAACGATGTGCACGGTCATCTGGCAGGGGACGAAGTGCTGTGTCACTGCGTGCGCCAGTTGCAGCAGAGGCTGCGCGAAGGGGACAGCCTGGGGCGCTACGGCGGCGAGGAGTTCCTGCTGCTGTTGCCACGAACCGAGGGGGAAGGCGCCCTGGCGGCGCTGAACGGCCTGCGCGAAGCCATGGCGAAGAACCCGGCGCGGTTCGCCGGGCTGGAGATCGAGCTGTGCTTCAGTGTCGGGCTCTGGTGCGGTGTGCCGGGTGAGGGTGATACCCCGGCACGGCTGATCGCCCAGGCCGATGCCGCGTTGTACCTGGCCAAGGCTGGCGGGCGCAATGCGGTGCGGCTGGCGGCTTGATCCTTCGCACTTACGGGGAGGCTACCGGGCGAATGCGCCGTCGAACGACGTGTCGATGATCGTGCCGGTGTCCAGGTGCTTGGGCAGGGTGCCGGTCTGGACAAGGAAGTCGGCGGTATCCTGGTAGTCCTTCGCGGCCTGCGCATCGACCGGGCCTACGCTCATGTCGGCCTGGCCGATCCAATGACGCGAGACGCTTTGGTCGAGGTTGGCTTTCTTGGCCCAGAGGTCGGCATAGGCTTCCTTGTGCTCACCGACCCAGGCCCGTGCTTTCTGCAGACGGCCCAGGAAGTCCTCGATGGCGGCGCGCTTGCTGTCGATCGAATCGTTGCGCGCCGCGATGCTGCTCAGGCCAGGCATCAGGCCCTGGGCGGTGACCAGCTTGCGCGCACCGGAAAACACGATCTGTTGCGAGATGTACGGTTCCCACACCGGGAAGGCATCGATACTGCCGTTGGGCAGTGCGGCGGCAGCATCGATTGGCATCAGTTTGACGAACTCGACGTAGTCATGCGGCAGGCCGGCCTTGTCCAGTGCGCGCAAGGTCAACTGCTGGCTCCAGGCGCCGGGCCAGTAGGCGACCTTCTTGCCCTTGAGGTCGGCAATGGTCTTGGCGGGGGAGTCCTTGGGCACCAGCAGGGCGATGGTGTCGAGGTTCTGCCGTGAGACGCCGATCAGCTTGACGGGTGCCCCTTTGGCGGCCAGGAACAGAAAGCCCGAGTCACCGAGAAAACCGATGTCCAGGCCACCGGCCTCCAGCCCTTCGGCCACCGGTGCGGCCGACTGGAAGTGCTTGAACTCGACCTTGTAGGGCGCATCCTTGAGTGCCCCGGAGGCTTCCAGCGATGCGCGCACGTTGTAGTAGTTCTGGTCGCCGATGCGCAGGGTGACCTGCTCGGCGGCGATGGCTTGCGCCAGCGGGGTGCCAAGGAACAGGCCGGCGAGGGTGACGCGAATCAGGTGGTGCAGTTTCATGGGGCTTCCTCAGCTGGCCTGGCGAGTGTCCAGGCGTTCGATCTGGCGATGGATGGCGGGGATCAGGGTCTTGCCGTATTCGATGGTGTCGTTCAATGGATCGAAGCCGCGGATCAGGAAGGTCGAGACGCCGAGCTTGTAGTACTCGCCCAGCGCCTGGGCGACCTGCTCGGGGGTGCCGACCAGCGCGGTGGAGTTCCAGCGTGCTCCGGTCAGGCGGGCAACGCCCATCCACAGGCGTTGATCGAGCACTTCGCCCTGGTGCGCGGCGGCCAACAGACGCTGGGAGCCGACGTTCTCGGGGTGATGGTCGTGCAGCGCTAGCCCGAGTTTCTGGCGTGCGTCGCGGACCTGTTCGAGGATTTCGGCGGCGCGCTTCCAGGCGGCTTCCTCGGTATCGGCGACGATGGGGCGGAACGATACCGAGAAGAGCGGGGCGCGCTGTTGCGCGGCGGCAGCCTTGCGGACCTTGGCGATATGCTCAGCGACGGCGGCCAGGGGCTCGCCCCAGAGCATGTAGGTATCGGCATGTTGCGCGGCGACCCGCACCGCGGCATCCGATGAGCCGCTGAAGTAGATCGGAATATGCGGGCGCTGCACGGTCCTTACGGCGGGCGAGGCGGCGTTGAAACGGTAGAAGTCGCCGGCGAAGTCCACCGGTTGTTCGGCGGTCCAGATGGCCTTCAAGGCGTCGAGGTATTCACCGGTGCGCGCATAGCGGTGGTCGTGATCGAGGAAGTCGCCGTCGCGTTGCAGGTCCTGGTCATTGCCGCCGCTGACCACATTGAGGGCCAGGCGGCCCTTGCTGAACTGGTCGAGGGTCGCCAGTTGCCGTGCGGCCAGGGGCGGGCTGATCACCCCTGGACGGTAGGCGAGCAGGATACCCAGGCGCTCGGTGGCAGCGACGGCGAACGAACTGACGACGGCGCCTTCCGGCCCGTTGGAGAAGTAACCGACCAGAATCCGGTCGAAGCCTGCTGCTTCATGGGCCTGGGCGAAGCGACGCACGTAGTCCGGATCGACCGCATCGCCCGTGGGTTGGTCGACCTCCGAACCGGGTGACGCGGTGATCATGCCAAGGATTTCGACGCTCATTGCTGGGTTCCTTTGGTGGGACAAGGCTGCCTGGCGTTGAGCGGTTTATAAGAAAACGAGCTGGCCGGGCTTCTTCTTAGAATCTAACGGCCAGCGATAAATGATGGAAATTCATTTTTTGCATATTCTAATATGCAAAATAATTTTATTCCTCTGGTCAGGGCGTTCCGTTTCTGCCGTGCAGTCGATAGCCTTCCCGCTCGCTCAGGCGCGCGTAGTAGTCATCCACTGCAGGCAGGTGCGGGTGCTTGAACGGTGTCTGGAACCAGCGGTTTACCGACAACCCGATCGGAATGTCTGCCAGGGAGAGCGTTTTGCCGGCAACGTAGGCGCCGGTCTTTGCCAGCTGCTGGTCGAGGATCTGCATATGTCGCGACCATTCGCCGATGCTGGCATTGAGCGCCTGTGCATCCTGATGCGCTGCCGACTGCCTGACCAGAGACATGAAGGCGTAGCTCCAGGAGCGGTTGAGATCGCTGGCCTGCCAGTCGATCCATTGATCGACACGCGCTCTGGCCACTGCGTCGGCCGGGTAAAGCCCTGCCGCTTGACCATAGCGGTTGGCGAGATAGCGGACGATGGTGTTGGACTCCCACAGCGTCAGGTCGCCGTCCTGGATCACCGGGACCATGGCATTGGGGTTCAGGGCCAGGAACTCCGGGGTCTGGGTCGACTGAAAGCCTGAGCCCCAGTCTTCCTGTTCGAAAGGCACGCCGATTTCAGCGCAAGTCCAAAGCACCTTGCGCACGTTGATGGAGCTCGCCTTACCCAATATTCGCAGCATGTCATCATCCTTTTTGCATAGCGGCCGAAACAGCAGTGTGCTGTGGCGACCAAGCGTATCTCTAAAAGCCCTGCCTACGGTCATGGCACTGAAACCTTTCTCCCTGCCGATGGTGGTTTTTTGCTAGCATTCGGTCCCTATAGCACAATCGAATAAAAATCTTTTTCGGTTGTTGTTAAAGTAATAACGCGTGACATTCAAACGTATCGAAAGTCGGCCCTCGCGTTCAGCGAGAGGCCTATAAGAAAAAGCTAGAAAGGAGCACACATGTACAAATGCACATTGCCAGTGGCCGTTGCACTGGCCAGCCTGTCGCTGGGGGCGCAGGCTGCAGGTTTCGTGGAAGACAGCAAGGCTTCGGTCACTGCCCGTAACTTCTATATCAACTCCGACAACCGCAATGGCACTGCCAACCCGTCCAAGCAGGAAGAGTGGGGCCAAGGCTTCATCTTCAACTTCACCTCCGGCTACACCCAGGGCACCGTCGGCTTTGGTGTAGACGCCATCGGCCTGACCGGTTTCCGCCTGGATTCGGGCAAGGGCACCCACTACAATCCGACCAGCACTGCCAAGGGCGGTACTGTGTTCCCGACCGATTCCGATGGCCGCGCCGTTGACGACTTCAGCAGCCTGGGCGTAACCGGCAAGGTCAAGATCTCCAAGACCGAAGCCAAGCTCGGTGTACTGCAGCCCAAGCTGCCAGTAGTCACCTACAACGACGGTCGCCTGCTGCCGCAAACGTTTGAGGGTGGCCAGATCACCTCCAACGAGATCGACAACCTGACCCTGATCGGCGGCAAGCTCGAGCATGCCAAGGGCCGTAACAGCACCAACATGGAGTCGCTGACCATTGCCGGTTCCAACGGCAACCCGGCCACCGCCACCTCCAACCGTCGCAGCAACGCGTTCTACTACGCCGGTGCCGACTACAAGCTGAGCAAGGACCTGCTGCTGCAGTACTACTACGGCAACCTGGACGACTTCTACAAACAGCACTTCCTGGGCCTGACCCACAACCTGGCGCTGCCGGTTGGTGCGTTGAAGTCCGACCTGCGTTACTTCTACAGCGATTCCGATGGCAAGAACGCCAGCACCGAAGGCCGCCTGGCTGGCTATCGCGCATCGGGCTACCAGAACAACGGTGAAGTGGACAACCGCACCTGGAGCGCCAAGTTCACCTACTCGCTGGGCAGCCACGCACTGAGCGCCGGTTACCAGCGTGTCAACGGCACCAGCGACTTCCCGTTCCTGAACCAGGGCGACGGTGCAAGTGCTTACCTGATCACCGACGTGCAGATCGGCAAGTTCCTGCGTGCCGGCGAGCGCACCTGGCTGGCGCAATATGCCTACGACTTCGCCGCGCTGGGCGTACCAGGGCTGACCGCCAACGCCATCTACCTGAAGGGCACGAATGTTAATGCCCCGGGCTCGGACCGTTCGGAGTGGGAGCGTGACTTCACTTTGGCCTACGTCGTTCAGGAAGGCACCTTCAAGGGCCTGGGCCTGCAATGGCGTAACGCGGCATTGCGTTCCGACGCTGTCAACCAGCGCGACCAGGACGAAAACCGTCTGATCGTGAGCTACACCTACAACTTCCTCTGACATCGCGTCAGCCCGGTCACGGGTAGGTGTAATAAAACAAACCCCACCAGGGTTCTCCCTGGTGGGGTTTGTTTTTCATGGCGTGCTGCGCTCGAGGCGTCAGCCCTACAGCACTGCGGAAAACACCGAGCCGGTGATCCGTTCGCTGAGCAGTTCCAATGCCCGCAGCCCCGCCAGCGAGTTGCCTGAGGCGTTCAGCGCCGGTGACCACACGCAGATGCTGTAGCGCCCCGGCACTACCGCGACAATCCCGCCGCCCACTCCGCTTTTGCCCGGCAGGCCCACGCGATAGGCGAAGTTACCCGCCTCGTCGTACAGCCCGCTGGTGGCCATGATCGCATTCACCTGCTGCGCCTGGCGCGGGCTGAGCACGTGCTCGCCGCTGTGCGGGCAGTAGCCGCTGTTGGCCAGGAACGCAAAGCCACGGGCGACGTCCACGCAATTCATCGACAGCGCACAATGATGGAAGTAGCTGCGCAGCACGGCGTCGACATCGTTGTGGAAGTTGCCGAACGCCTGCATCAGGTAGGCCATGGCGGCGTTGCGGGCGCGGTGCTGGTATTCGGAGTCGGCCACGACCGGGTCGCTGACGATGCGTGGGTTGGCTGTCAGGCGGCGAACGAAGTCGCGCATCGACAAGGTCGGGGTGGCATAGCGCGACTGGTTGATGTCGCAGATCACCAGCGCGCCGGCATTGATGAAAGGATTGCGTGGGCGACCTTTCTCCACCTCCAGCTGTACCAGCGAGTTGAACGCCTGCCCGGAGGGCTCGTAGCCCAGGCGCGACCAGATATCCTCGCCGCTGTGGTTGATCGCCTGGACCAGGCTGAAGACCTTGGAGATGCTCTGGATCGAGAAGGGCGTATGGGCATCGCCGGCGCAATGCAGCTGGCCGTCCAGGCTCTGTACGGCGATGCCGAGTTGTTGCGGGTCGACCTGGGCGAGGGCGGGAATGTACTGGGCGACCTGGCCCTGGCTGAGCAGCGGGCGGACCTGGTCGAGGATTTCTTGCAGTAATGCTTGCATGGGGGCCTGCGCGGAGCGGGTGATGGGGCTCAGGGGGTGTCTGCTGTACAAGACGAGCGTTGGCGAGGCGGCGACACACCCCGTGAGGTGATCGTCAGCTGGATTTGCCCGAAGGGCGTCTTGTGGATTTGCTTGCACGGGGCGCTGCTTTGCTGCCGGCGGTTTTGCCTTTACCGCTGCTGCGGCGTTTTTTCTTCCAGGGTGCACCCTTGCCACCGGCAGGCAGGGGCGGGCCGCTGATGGTCAGGCGCATTCCCGCGCAGCGTTGCACCAGCTTGCCCATCCAGGCCGATTGCCGGGTGACGAACTCTTCCAGGCTCATTTCGCCGCTCTGCACCATGTCCAGCGCCTGTTCCCAGATCGCGGTGGTGCCGGGGTCGGCGATGGCCCGGGGGACGACGTCGATCAGGCTGAAGGCTGCGGGCGTGGCGGACAGCGCCTTGCCGTTCTTGACCAGGTAGCCGCGGTCGAGCAGGCCCTGGATGATGCTGGCCCTGGTCGCTTCGGTACCGATGCCGGTGGTTTCCTTGAGTTTCTGCTTGAGCTGCGGGTCATCCACCAGCTTGGCGACGTTCTTCATTGCCTTGATCAGGTCGCCCTCGGTGAACGGCTTCGGTGGCTGGGTCCACAGGTCTTTCAGTTGCAGTTCCTGCACCCTGCAGTCGTCGCCCTCGCGCAGTTGCGGCAAGACTTGCGCGGGTGGTGCTTCGCGGCCCTTGGTTGGGGTCAGTGCCTCGGGCAGGGCACGGCGCCAGCCGGGTTCGACGATCTGCTTGCCCACGGCACGCAGGGCGTGGCCGGCACAGTCCAGGTCGGCCTGGGTGCGGTCGTACTCGTGATTGGGCAGGAACTGCGCCAGGTAGCGTGCCCGGATCAGGGTATAGACCGCTTTGTACTTGGGTGGCAGGCGCGCAGGATCGCTGGCGGCGGCGGTGGGGATGATGCCGTGGTGGGCGCTGACCTTGGCGTCGTTCCAGGCGCGGGAGCGGCGGTGCGGCTCCAGGTGCGCCTGCAATGGCGCAAGGCTTGTGTCGGCGCGTTGCAGGGCGGCGAGAATGGCGGGCGCTTCAGCGTGCTGGCTAAGCGGCAGGTAGCCGCAGTCGCTGCGCGGATAGGTGATCAGCTTGTGGGTTTCGTAGAGTGCCTGGGCGATGTCGAGGGTTTCCTGGGCGCCAAGGCCGAATTTCTTCGAGCACAGCTCCTGCAGGGTGCCGAGGTCGAAGGGCAGTGGTGCGGCCTCGCGCACACGCTCGGTCTGTACCTGGAGCACCTGTGCGCTACCTGCGGCCTGCATCTGGGTGGCGGCCTGCTGGGCGAGTGCCTGGTTGAGGCAGCGGCCCTGGTCGTCGCAGGCGTCTTGCGGTGCACGCCATTGGGCAGTGAACAGGTTACCTGTGTGTGCCAGTTGCACTTCGATGGCCCAGAACGGTACGGGCACGAAATCGGCGATGCTGCGGTCGCGGTCCACCACCAGGCGCAGTGTCGGAGTCTGTACCCGCCCAACCGGCAGCACGCCTTGGTAGCCGGATTGGCGGCCAAGCAGGGTGAACAGGCGGCTCATGTTCATGCCGATCAACCAGTCGGCCCGCGAGCGACCAAGGGCCGAGTGATAGAGACTGAAGGTTTCGCTGCCGGGGCGCAGGCGCGCCAGCGCCTTGCGGATCGAGGCGTCATCGAGTGCGCAGAGCCACAGGCGCTGGATCGGCCCGCGGTAGCGGCAATGCTCGACCAGTTCGCGGGCGATCATCTCGCCTTCGCGATCGGCGTCGGTGGCGATCACCAGCTCCCGGGCCTCGCCGAGCAGGCGCTTGACCGCCTTGAACTGGCTGGCGGTCTTGGGCTTGACCAGCATCTTCCATTTTTCCGGAATGATCGGCAGGTCATCGAGCGACCAGCGTTTGTAGCGCGCGTCGTAGCTGTCGGGCGGTGCGGTTTCGAGCAGGTGGCCGATGCACCAGGTGACGCAGACATCGCTGCCTTGCCAGCAGCCGTCGGCCTTGCGGTTGGCACCCAGTACCTTGGCGATGTCTTTTGCCTGGGAGGGCTTTTCACACAGAAAAAGGCGCATGGCCGTGAACGCTTCATCGAGGTTGATGGCGACTAGGATGCGCAAGACAGGACGTGCAGGCAAGATTTATCTGTATGCATGTACAGCTTTGTGCCAGGAAATATGTCCGCAGGTTTGGCACGAATGCCTCGGGATCGGGCTTGGATGACCGGCCGGTACCGTGCCAGCTTTGTCGTTCGCCTGCCAGATGTGTCAATGGACGATGTCGCTTGGGGGCCTTCACTCCAACCACAACAAGGAAGTCAGATCATGCCTCTGTTCGATTACCGTCAGCTCGACGGTGCTGCCTCCTACGCGCTCTACAAGGATGCCATGGCCCTGGCGGTCTATGCCTATCATGGTATCGACGACGGTTTCTCTGCTGGCTACCAGAAGCACGGCTTCGGCCTCGGGTTGCCGGCAACTTTGGTCAAGGCCCTGATCGGCGGCACCGACAGTCAGGGCGTGATTCCCGGCATCCCCTGGAATCCCGACTCCGAGGCCAAGGCCCTGGCGCAGGTCAAGGCGGCTGGCTGGACGCCGATCAGCGCCGCACAGTTGGGTTACCAGGGCAAGACCGATGCGCGTGGCACCTTCCATGGCGAGGCGCCGGGCTACACCTCGGCGCAGGTCGAGGTGCTTGGCCGTTATGCAGGCGATGGCCAGCTCATTGGCCTCGGCATCGCCTTTCGTGGCACCAGCGGCCCGCGGGAGAATCTGATTGGCGACACCCTCGGCGATGTCATCAACGACCTGCTGGCAGCGCTGGGGCCAGCCGACTACTCACGCAACTACGCCGGTAATGCTTTCGACCGCCTGCTGGGCGATGTCGCGACGTTCGCCAGGGCCCACGGCTTGTCAGGTGCCGATATCACCGTCAGCGGCCACAGTCTTGGCGGGCTGGCGGTCAACAGCCTGGCCGACCTCAGTGCTTCGCGCTGGGGCGGCTTCTACCAGGATGCCAGCTATGTTGCCTTCGCCTCGCCCACGCAGGCTGCCGACCCCGACAAGGTGCTCAATATCGGTTACGAGAACGATCCTGTATTTCGCGTGCTCGACGGCACGGCGCTGACCTGGGCGACCCTGGGCGTGCACGATGCCGCCAAGCCTTCGACCACTGACAACATCGTCAATTTCAATGACCACTACGCTTCCGACGCGTGGAACCTGCTGCCGTTTTCCATCGGCAATATCGCCACCTGGCTCTCGCACCTGCCGGCAGCCTACGCCGATGGCCTGGGTCGGGTAGTGGATTCGCCGTTCTACCCCTGGACCAGCCGCGACTCCACCGTCGTGGTCAGCAACCTGTCCGACGCCACCCGCGGCTCGACCTGGGTACAGGACCTCAATCGCAACGCCGAGCCGCACTCCGGCAGTACCTTCATTGTCGGTTCGGCCCAGGACGACCTGATCCGCGGTGGGCGCGGCAACGACTACCTGTATGGCGGTGCTGGCAATGACACTTTTCGCGACGACGGCGGGTTCAACCTGATAGACGGTGGCGCCGGGCATGACACCCTGCACCTGGGAGATGCACTGGCGCGCTTCTCGATAGCCCGGGATGGCGAGGACACGCTGTATGTGCGTGATGCCGAGGGTGGGATCAGCCAGGTGCGCAATATCGAGTCGCTGGTGAGCAAGGAAAGCAGCCTGGTGTTCTTCAGCAAGGACGTCAGTCACGCCGTGACGGCCAATGGGCTGCTCAGCAGCGGCAAGCTGGATCCCTACGCCCTGTCGGTCAGCGGCGGACAAGGCAATGATCAGTTGGTGGCCGGCAACCAGGGCCAGTGGCTGTTCGGCCTGGGCGGCGATGATCGTCTGGTGGGTGGGGCAGGCAACGATGTGCTGGTGGGCGGCGCGGGGAATGATGTGTTGAGTGGCGGCGGTGGGCGGGACACCTTTCTGTTCAGCGGGCACTTCGGGCAGGACCGGGTGCTGGATTTCACCGGCCAGGACCGGTTGGTGTTCATGGGCGTGGAAGGCGGGACGGCAGTGCCGGATTGGCGTGACCACCTGAGTCGGGTGGGGGATGATCTGGTGCTGACGTTCGGGCGCGATAGCGTGACGTTGGTGGGGATCGCGGGGCAGGGGGTGGGGGATGGGCAGATCGTGATTGGCTGAGCAAGGGTGGGGCTGCGCTGCGGCCCAATCGCGGGCAAGCCCGGTCCCACAGGCACTCCGCGCCGTTCAGAGCAGCGGTGAAGCTGTGGGAGCGGGCTTGCCCGCGATTGGGCCGGCAGCGCCGGGCCCTTCCGATCAGGCGATCTCGCGCGAATCGCGAACCATGTCCACGTGCGGAATGCCGGCCTCTAGGAACTCTTCGCTGACCACCTTGAAGCCCAGGCGCTCGTAGAAGGGCGTAGCGTGTACCTGGGCGCTGAGCATCTGCTGCTTGAGGTCCCGGTTCTGCGCTTCGATGATGACCGCGTTCATCAACGCGTCACCGACTTTCAAGCCGCGCCAGTCCTTGAGCACCGACACTCGACCGATGGTACCGTCTGGCAACAGGCGCGCGGTGCCGATCGGATAGTCACCTTCCATGGCCAGGAAATGCACGGCGGTGGGGTCTTCGGCATCGAACTCCAGCTCCGGCGGCACGTGCTGCTCGGCGACGAACACCGCGCTGCGGATACGGTGGATATCGGCGTTGTCTTTATGCCAGTCGGCGAGGCGAACGCGGATCTTATTCATTGGCAAATCCCAGGCTTCCTTGTTGGACCAACTGGCAGACCAGCGTCAGGCCCTCTTCATCTGCGAGCCACTCTACAAGGTTTTCGCTGTGCAGGGCGTCGGCTGAACAAATCAGTTGCAAAAGAGCGCGCAGGTGACCGGACAGCAGGCGGCTCTGGCCGCTGGCGAACAGCAGCAGGTTGTCATCGACTTCCGACCAGGCCAGGCGCGCGCTCGGGTTGCGCACCAGGATCGCGCCCTGTTCGAGATAATTGATCAGCTCTTCCTCGCTCAGCGCTTCGCCTGCAACCTGCTCGGGGTAGCGCGGCTCGGTCATGAACTGGCCGAACCAGGTCAGCAGCAAGCGCTCGTCACCCATGTGCTCGGCCAGCAGGGCCTTGAGGCGGTCGAGGGCATCGTGCTGAATCTGGTGCGGATCGCTGACAGGTTGGGCGTCGGCGTCGCTGTAGCGCTCCTCGTCAGGCAGGAACTGGCTGAGGAAGTCGGTGAAGTGGGTCAGCACTTCGGCAGCGCTTGGCGCGCGGAAGCCGACCGAGTAGGTCAGGCAGTCATCCACGGCCACGCCGAAGTGGGCCAGGCGAGGCGGCAGGTAGAGCATGTCGCCCGGCTCAAGGGTCCACTCGTCGCTCTGCTCGAAGTCGGCGAGGATGCGCAGGTCGGCGTGCTCGATCAGCGGGCTGTCGCTGTTGCACATCTGGCCAACTTTCCAGTTGCGCTTGCCGTGGCCTTGCAGCAGGAATACGTCGTAGTTGTCGAAGTGCGGGCCGACGCTGCCACCAGGGGCGGCGAAGCTGATCATCACATCGTCGATACGCCAGCTGGGCAGGAAGCGGAAATTTTCCAGCAGCTCGGCTACTTCCGGGACGAACTGGTCCACGGCTTGTACCAGCAGGGTCCAGTCACGCTCGGGCAGGGTGGCGAAGGTGTCTTCCTCGAACGGGCCGCGACGCAGCTCCCAGGGGCGCTCGCCGTGCTCCAGCACCAGGCGCGATTCGACCTCTTCTTCCAGGGCCAGGCCGGCCAGTTCGTCCGGATCGATCGGGCTTTCGAAGTCGGTGAAGGCCTGGCGCACCAGCAGGGGCTTCTTCTGCCAGTAGTCGCGCAGGAATTCACGAGCGGTGAGGCCGCCAAGCAGCTGCAGTGGAGTATCAGGATTCATGTTCAACCTATTGAAAAAACGTAATTTTCGTCCGGGAATAAAAACGCCCGGCTGAGCCGGGCGTTGTACGCAGGGCGCAGATTAGATGCGTTTGGCCTGGGCGGCTGCGTTGCCGATGTAGGTGGCGGGGGTGAGCAGCTTGAGCTCGGCCTTGGCGTCGGCCGGCATGTCCAGGCCGTCGATGAAGGTCAGCAGCGCTTCTGGGGTGATGCCCTTGCCACGGGTCAGCTCCTTGAGCTTCTCGTAGGGGTTCTCGATGTTGAAGCGGCGCATGACGGTCTGGATGGGCTCGGCCAGTACTTCCCAGCAAGCGTCGAGGTCGGCGGCGATGCGCGCTTCGTTGACTTCCAGCTTGCCGATGCCCTTCAGGCTGGCTTCATAGGCGATGACGCTATGGGCGAAGCCCACGCCCAGGTTGCGCAGCACGGTGGAATCGGTCAGGTCGCGCTGCCAGCGCGAGATCGGCAGCTTGCTGGCCAGGTGCTGGAACAGCGCGTTGGCGATACCGAGGTTGCCTTCGGAGTTCTCGAAGTCGATCGGGTTGACCTTGTGCGGCATGGTCGAGGAGCCGATTTCGCCAGCGACTGTCTTCTGCTTGAAGTAGCCCAGCGAGATGTATCCCCAGACGTCGCGGTCGAAGTCGATGAGGATGGTGTTGAAGCGCGCGATCGCATCGAACAGCTCGGCAATGTAGTCGTGCGGTTCGATCTGGGTGGTGTACGGATTGAACTGCAGGCCCAGTTCGTCTTCGATGAAGGCGCGGGCGTTCTGCTCCCAGTCGATCTGCGAGTAGGCCGACAGGTGGGCGTTGTAGTTGCCCACGGCGCCGTTGATCTTGCCCAGCAGCGGCACGGCGGCGACCTGAGCGATCTGACGCTCCAGGCGGTAGACGACGTTGGCCAGCTCTTTGCCCAGGGTGGTCGGCGAGGCCGGCTGGCCGTGGGTGCGCGACAGCATCGGCACGTCGGCGTGAGCGTGGGCCAGGGCGCGGATGGCGTCGGCGATCTGGCGCATCAGCGGCAGCAGCACCTCGTCACGGCCGGCGCGCAGCATCAGGGCGTGGGACAGGTTGTTGATGTCCTCGCTGGTGCAGGCGAAGTGGATGAACTCGCTGACCTTGGCCAGCTCGGGCAGCTTGGCGGCCTGCTCCTTGAGGAGGTATTCGATCGCCTTGACGTCGTGGTTGGTGGTGCGCTCGATTTCTTTCACGCGCTCGGCGTGCTCGAGCTTGAAGTCGGTCGCCAGGCTGTCCAGCAGGGCGTTGGCTTCGGCGGAGAACGCCGGCACTTCGCCGATCTGCGGGTGGGCAGCCAGACGCTGCAACCAGCGCACTTCGACCAGGGCGCGGAAACGGATCAGGCCGAATTCGCTGAAGATGGGGCGCAAGGCCTGGGTTTTGCCGGCGTAACGGCCGTCTACAGGGGAAACCGCAGTGAGCGAAGAGAGCTGCATGGGGTGTTCTCGGACAGTCAGGCTTTTGGAAGGGCGCATATCATACATGAAAATTGCGCCTGGGTCGGGTGGCTGACCAAAGGTCGGCCGTCGAAACGCGTGTCGCGGTTCCTGTGGGAGCGGGGGGGGGGGGGGGGGGGGGGGGGG
>NZ_JBNFMU010000185.1:0-50082 GCF_049942315.1 Pseudomonas wayambapalatensis | reverse complement strand
AGCGCGACATCGAGTCGTACACACCAGGCGGTCGCGCGCCTGTGGCACAGGAATAATTGGCCCGAAACAAACGTAGGAGCGGGCTTGCCCGCGAAGCGCCGCGCGGGCGGCGCTCGATCTCAAGAGCGCCGCAGAATCCAAGCCAGGCCCCTTGAACCCCCTCACACCTCTCGAGCCCCCGCCAATTCCTGTAAGCTCCAGCCCACCCCCAAAGGACTGCCTCAGGACCCGGCACGATGCTCGAACTTCTCCCCGCCACCCCACTGGAATGGCTCCCGATCCTGCTGGCCGTCGCCGCCGCCTACGTCGTCTTCGGCATCGCCGGCTTCGGCACCGCGCTGGTCGCCGGCCCGGTACTGATCCACTTCATGCCGTTGTCGCGGATCATCCCCCTGCTGGTGCTGCTCGACTTCGTCGCCGCCTTCGGCAACCTGCTGCCCTCGCGCCGCGATGTGGTTCGCGGCGAACTGCTGCGTTTGCTGCCGTGCATGGCAGTGGGCTGTACCCTGGGCGTGGTGTTCCTGTTGCACCTGAAATCCGACCTGCTGCTGTTGCTGATGGGCCTGTTCGTCACCGCCTATGCCATCTACAGCCTGGCGGTGAAGGTCCGGCCGGCGAAGCTGTCCGGCTTGTGGGCGGTGCCGATGGGCACGATTGGCGGGCTGTTCGGTGCGCTGTTCGGCAGCGGTGGCTTCCTCTATGCGATCTACCTGAGCGCCCGGCTGGAGGTGAAGGAGCAGGTGCGCGCCACCCAGAGCGCGCTGATCAGTTGCAGCACCCTGGTGCGCCTGTCGCTGTTCCTGATTGCCGGGGTCTATGCCGACGCCAGCCTGTTGATGCTGGCAGCCTGCTTGCTGCCGGTGATGTTCGCAGGGCTCTGGGTCGGCAGGCGCCTGAGCCTGAAACTGTCCCGCGAAGCCTTCGTGCGGCTGGTCACCTGGCTGGTGCTGGCCAGCGGGGTGGCGCTGATCGGTCGCTACCTGAGCGGCTGAGCAGGGCGTAGAATTACGCGATTACCGCAGTCTCAGGCCCGTCCCGTTCATGAACACCCAGAGCATCATCGTCCCCAAGCAGTCCACCGTTCCGGTTCACGAGGCCCGCGCACGGGCGATCCTGCGCTGGCTGGTGCGCGAGAAGATCGTCGAGGAGCAACTGAGCACCTGCGGGCGCACCGGCAATCGCATGGGCCACGCCCTGGCCCAAGGCGCGCGCAAGGTGGCGCTGCATCCCGAGAAACTGCCCTTCGGCGAGCCAGTCAACGGCCTGGAGGTGATGCTCAAGCGCTGCATCTATACCCCCACCGACGGTTTTCGCGAGGAAGCGGGATGCCCTGAGTGTCGGCGTGAGGTGGGCGAGCCGCTGTTCGAAAGTCTGGAAGAGTGGATGCCGGGCGTCAGCGACAACTTCACCTGCCCGCTGTGCGGCTTCGAGGATGACATCAACGGCTTTCTGTATCTGCAACCCTGTGCCTTTTCCAACCTGGGGTTCATCTTCAACAACTGGGGCGAGGCCGGGTTTACCCAGGCGTTCCTCGACAGTTTCGCCGACTGGCTGGATCAGCCGGTCGCCGTGGTGCAGGTGAAGGTGGCCTGAGCGGCAGGAACTGGACCGAAGGCCCCTTTTTTGCATTGAGCGGCGCGCCATGGATGAGTATAATGGCGCGCTTCCATTTTTCCCGCCCGGGAGCCCCCGCGATGCTGCGTATCAGCCAAGAAGCCCTGACCTTCGACGATATCCTCCTTGTACCTGGTTACTCCGAGGTACTGCCCAATGAAGTCAGTCTCAAGACCCGTTTGACCCGTGGCATCGAGCTGAACATTCCACTGGTTTCCGCCGCCATGGATACCGTGACCGAAGCGCGCCTGGCCATCGCCATGGCTCAGGAAGGCGGCATCGGCATCATCCACAAGAACATGACCATCGAACAGCAGGCCGGCGAAGTACGCAAGGTCAAGAAGTTCGAGGCTGGCGTGGTCAAGGATCCGATCACCATCGATGCCGACGCCACCGTACGCGACCTGTTCGACCTGACTCGCCTGAACAACATCTCTGGTGTTCCGGTGCTGGAGAACGGTGACCTGGTCGGTATCGTCACCTCCCGCGACGTGCGTTTCGAGACGCGTCTGGAAGCCAAGGTACGCGACGTGATGACTCCCAAGGAGCGTCTGGTCACCGTCCGCGAAGGCGCCGACAAGAACGAAGTCCGCGAGCTGCTGCACAAGCACCGCCTGGAAAAAGTCCTGATCGTCGACGACAAGTTCGCCCTCAAGGGCATGATGACCGTCAAGGACATCGAAAAAGCCAAGGCCTACCCACTGGCCAGCAAGGACGACCAGGGTCGCCTGCGCGTCGGCGCTGCAGTCGGCACCGGCAAGGACACCGGTGAGCGTGTCGCGGCACTGGTTGCCGCTGGTGTTGACGTGGTGGTGGTGGACACCGCCCACGGCCACTCCAAAGGCGTGATCGACCGCGTTCGCTGGGTCAAGGAGAACTACCCGCAGGTGCAGGTGATCGGCGGCAACATCGCCACCGGTGCCGCCGCCAAGGCCCTGGCCGAAGCCGGCGCCGATGCGGTCAAGGTCGGCATCGGCCCGGGCTCGATCTGCACCACCCGTATCGTCGCCGGTGTCGGCGTGCCGCAGATCAGCGCCATCGCCAACGTCGCCGCTGCACTGGAAGGCACTGGCGTGCCACTGATCGCCGACGGCGGTATCCGTTTCTCCGGTGACCTGTCCAAAGCCATCGTCGCTGGCGCCTCGTGCGTGATGATGGGCTCGATGTTCGCCGGTACCGAAGAAGCCCCGGGTGAAGTCGAGCTGTTCCAGGGCCGTTCGTACAAGGCATACCGTGGCATGGGCTCGCTGGGTGCCATGGCACAGGCGCAGGGTTCTTCGGACCGTTACTTCCAGGACTCCTCGGCCGGTGCCGAGAAGCTGGTTCCGGAAGGTATCGAAGGCCGCGTCCCTTACAAGGGTGCCCTGGCTGCGATCATCCACCAGCTGATGGGCGGGCTGCGTTCCTCCATGGGCTACACCGGCAGCGCGACCATCGAAGAGATGCGCACCAAGCCGGAGTTCGTGCGCATCACCGGTGCCGGCATGGCCGAGTCCCACGTGCACGACGTGCAGATCACCAAGGAAGCCCCTAACTACCGCGTAGGCTGAGGCTTCAGCAACAACCGAGAGCGGGGCTGTCACGAACAGCCCCGCGTCGTTTCCGATTTCCACTGACGAGATTGAGTCATGGCCCTCGACATTCACGCTCACCGAATCCTGATCCTCGATTTCGGTTCCCAGTACACCCAGCTGATCGCCCGCCGCGTGCGCGAGATCGGTGTCTACTGCGAACTGCACCCGTTCGACATGGACGATGAAGCGATCCGCGCCTTCAACCCGCGCGGCATCATCCTGGCCGGTGGCCCCGAGTCGGTCCACGAAGCCAATAGCCCGCGTGCACCGCAGGCGGTGTTCGACCTGAACGTACCGCTGCTGGGCATCTGCTACGGCATGCAGACCATGGCCGAGCAACTGGGCGGCAAGGTCGAAGGTTCCGACCTGCGCGAGTTCGGCTACGCCCGCGTCGACGTGGTCGGCAAGAGCCGCCTGCTCGACGGCATCGAAGATCATGTCGACGCTGACGGCGTACTGGGCCTGGACGTGTGGATGAGCCACGGCGACAAGGTCACCCAGATGCCGGGCGACTTCCACGTGCTGGCCAGCACCCCGAGCTGCCCGATCGCCGGCATGTTCGACGATGCCCGCGGCTACTACGGCGTGCAGTTCCACCCGGAAGTGACCCACACCAAGCAGGGCGGTCGCATCCTCTCGCGCTTCATCCAGGACATCTGCGGCTGCGAAGCCCTGTGGACCCCATCGAACATCGTCGAAGACGCGATCGCCCAGGTGCGTGAGCAAGTCGGTTCGGCCAACGTCCTGCTGGGCCTGTCTGGGGGCGTCGACAGCTCGGTGGTTGCCGCGCTGCTGCACCGCGCCATCGGCGACCAGCTGACCTGCGTATTCGTCGACAACGGCCTGCTGCGCCTGCACGAAGGCGACCAGGTGATGGCCATGTTCAAGGAGAACATGGGCGTCAAGGTGATCCGTGCCGATGCGGAGCAGCAGTTCCTCGACAACCTGGCCGGTGAGGCCGACCCGGAGAAGAAGCGCAAGATCATCGGCCGTACCTTCATCGACGTGTTCGATGCCGAAGCCAGCAAACTGGAAAACATCCAGTTCCTCGCCCAGGGCACCATCTATCCCGACGTGATCGAGTCGGCTGGCGCCAAGAGCGGCAAGGCCCACGTGATCAAGTCGCACCACAACGTCGGTGGCCTGCCGGAGGAAATGAACCTCAAGCTGGTCGAGCCGCTGCGTGAACTGTTCAAGGACGAAGTGCGCAAGATCGGCCTGGAGCTGGGCCTGCCGTACGACATGGTCTACCGCCACCCGTTCCCGGGCCCGGGCCTGGGCGTGCGCATCCTCGGTGAAGTGAAGAAAGAGTACGCCGACATCCTGCGTCGTGCCGACCACATCTTCATCGAAGAACTGCGCAAGGCCGACTGGTACCACAAGACCAGCCAGGCATTCGTGGTGTTCCAGCCGGTGAAATCGGTCGGTGTGGTCGGCGATGGCCGTCGCTACGCCTGGGTCGTCGCACTGCGCGCCGTCGAGACCGTGGACTTCATGACCGCACGCTGGGCGCACCTGCCGTACGAGCTGCTGGAGACTGTCAGCGGCCGTATCATCAACGAGATCGACGGTATCTCGCGGGTGACCTACGACGTGTCGAGCAAGCCGCCGGCGACGATCGAGTGGGAATGATCCCGCGTCCGGCACTGCCCGGTACGGTCTAGCAAAAAATGCCCTGAAGCCCGCGTAATTGCGGGCTTTTGGCTTTTTGGGTCTGGCAAGTTCAGGCAGCGTTTTGCATCGTCAAGCATGGTTTTTTTATGGCATGGTACGGGGTACCAACTGCATCCGATGCCATGCATGACGCTTGATACCATGTCCCTTGTTTCAAGATGGGCATGGTATCGGGATAGCCAAGAGGCCCGGTTTTACTGGGGTTAAGCCCCATTCTCCCGCGCTTTTCAGAGCATGGTATTTTTTCATGGAATAAATGGAAGCCATGCTTACTGATACCAAGCTTCGAAACCTCAAGCCGCAAGACAAGCTCTACAAGGTGATTGACCGCGATGGCTTGTACGTGCGGTCACACCGGCCGGCTCAATCTCCTTCCGCTACAACTACTCCATCAATGGCCGGCAGGAGACCATCACCTTCGGTCGTTATGGCTTGGGCGGGATCACCCTGGCAGAGGCACGTGAGCGGCTAGGGGAGGCGAAGAAGATGATCGCCGCAGGTAAGTCCCCTGCTAAGGAAAAGGCGCGTGCGAAGGCTCGTACCAAGGGCGCAGAGACCTTTGATGATTGGGCTGAAAAATGGCTGCGCGGCTATCAGATGGCGGACTCGACACGAGATATGCGCCGGTCAGTCTATGAGCGCGAATTGAAGCCGAAGTTTGGCAATCAGAAGCTCGCTGAAATCACTCATGAGGATCTGCGGGCGCTGACTGATGCGATAGTGGAGCGGGGGGCGCCTGCAACTGCTGTCCACTCCCGTGAGATCGTGCTACAGGTCTATCGCTGGGCCATTGAGCGTGGCCAGAAGGTTGAAAACCCAGCGGACCTAGTGAGGTCTGCCAGCATCGCCAAATTTGAGCCACGTGATCGGGCGCTGACGCCTGATGAAATTGCGCTGATGTACCAGTACATGGATCGGATCGGAACAGCGACGTCGGTTCGTGCCGCAGCCAAACTCCTGCTGCTGACGATGGTGCGCAAAAGCGAGCTGACCAATGCGACGTGGAGTGAAATCAATTTCAGCGAGGCGCTATGGACGATCCCCAAAGAGCGGATGAAGCGCCGAAACCCTCATTTGGTGTTTCTGTCCCGGCAGGCATTGGATTTCTTCATTGCGTTGAAGACCCTGGCTGGAGGTTCTGAGTACATCCTGCCGTCACGCTACGACTCCGACTTGCCAATGAGTGCAGCCACGATCAACCAGGTACTGACGCTGACCTACCGTCTTGCTCAAAAGGAAGGGGTACCTCTAGGAAAGTTCGGCCCCCACGACCTACGCCGCACAGCTAGCACGCTGCTGCATGAGGCGGGTTACAACTCTGACTGGATCGAGAAGTGTTTGGCGCACGAACAGAAGGGTGTGCGAGCCGTTTACAACAAGGCTGAATATCGCGACCAGCGCCGTGCGATGTTGCAGGATTGGGCCGATATGGTTGATGAATGGACGCTTAAGAAACCTCGTCAAACAAATGAGTAGCAAAAGGAACCCGCCAGAGGCGGGTTCTTCTGTGTTCAGTCTTTACTTCGTCTCTTTTCCTCTAATTGACGCTATTGCTTCAAATGCTCGCTCATAAACACTCACAGGAGGCTTTCCGAAACTAACGACTGATGGGGAGAGCATCTCTGAGTATTTTACAAACTTTTCTGGGTCGTTATTTGCAGCCAATAGCGCGCTAGCTTGCGAGTCATAAAGCTCCGCTAGCTGTGAGTAATACCTTATAAAGGAAACTGCTGTCTGGAATAATAGAATTGAAACAGCTATAGCACCAAATGTAAAGGCCATAGACGATACGGAGCTTGTCCATTCCGGTGTTTCTTGCACGAATGGCTGTTTCGAATACGCTGTCTGGGTGCGCTCATAGAAATTCACCAGTTGCTCAAGCTCGCTCATGTAGGCGGTGCGCTCATCGATTGTAAAACTTTCTTCCTTGACGTCTTCACCATCCATCCGCCTTCCCATGTTAATGATGCTGTCAGGATAAATTTTCTCGAGAAGATCGTTGGATTTGCGTAAAAATAATCCAGGGTCACGCATTTTGTTAAAAGAGATTTTCTCGCCAAGTTCTCGGAGTGAATATGTCTTGGTCTGACTCGAGCTAAACACAGCCGCCACTGCAAGGCTCATTAAAATTAACAAGCCCAAAGCTATATAGAGTCTTGCTGTCCTAGATCGCTTGGCTCTCCTTTTCAAGTCTTCTATCGCTGCTGTGTAGCCTGAATTTACGTTGAGTTCCGTAGCACTTTCCATGTAATAACCGCTCTGTGTAATTTAGGTGGTTTGTATTGTGATGCCTAAGATGGTCTGTAAATTTCCGGATTTGTAAGAGGCCGCCATGACGCATTAAGTGTGGACGCGAAAATAACTAGGCGGCCGTTTTTCTTCAGAGACAAGGGCCGGGAAAAGGGGGGGCTGCTGGTCGTGGATAACTGTTTTGCCGTTAACCATGTGCGAAATCTGGTCAGATCAAATGCAAGTGACTGGACGCGTCGAATACAAACGTTTGGGCTTATGTGTGCAATGACGCAGTTTGACTCACTCATGCTTTCGAAAGTCGAAAGCAATCAGGAATTGAGCGAAGAGCTTTGGATACTGCTTGGCGCTCGATCTCCAGTCTGCGAGCTATTTCTGACTGGTTGAAGCCGAATTTTTGCAGTACGAGGATTTGCTTTCTTCGGTCTGTCAGCTTCACGTCCACCATTAGTCGAGCGAGATTTCTTAGCTCCGCTTCGTCCGCTAAGTGTAGGGTTCGGCTAAGCATGTATCGAAAGATATACGCGTCGACGAGCTCGTCACCTGACTTTGCCTTAGGCTCTGCTCGTATCGCGCATTGTCTGCTCAATCTCGCCAGTTCAAGGTCAAACTGCGCTACGGCCCTCTTTGCTTGCCTATACGCAGGATTCCAGCTGCCATCATGCGTCTTTGGACGATGCGTTGTGCAATAAAGGTTGCTCAGGCGTAGGTGCTCGTCGGGGTCGCGCTGACCCTCACCGGTAGCGAAGGCTGCTAGCTCGGCTTGACTGCCACAGAACCTACAAAAGCCTTTCAAGCGCTGGTTGTTTAAGCCGCCTACATCTTCAGATGACGGTTTCTTGCGCTTACATGCCATCACCAATTCGATCAGCGTCTCGAGCGTCGCAGTAAAGCAGCGATCTTTCTTCGACTGTTGGTCGTGGGTCAAAACAAAGGCACGTAGCAGTTGCCGCTGCAAGCGGATCATGGCGGGAAACCCTACCAGTTTCATGATCGCACTGAACGCCACGCCTGTACCGGCTCCGGGTATATGCCCTTGGTAGCGCGCAGGAATCTCTTTCGCGTACGCCGCTACGGCCGGGTCGATTAGCTCCTCTACCAGCCTTGCGATTGGATAGCGTTTCGAGGCCGTGGAGTAGGCGCTCCATCGGTCACGGAACTGTTCTATCGCCTCTGCAACGGTGGCGTTACACCCTTCCCAAATAGCTATGGTTGACTGTTTTTTCATGTCAACCATTTTAGCCAATCATTCCGTCGAAGCAATAGGCACCCAAAGGCACGATCAGGCACTCATTCGCAATGACTGGTAGGGCCTAGCAATGCATACATTGAATAGAAAACTCATCGACAAAAAGACGCTCCTGACGATGATTCCGCTGTGTGAGCGCACCATCTATAACTTTGAGATGAAGGGCAAGTTCCCGCGCCGAATTGCGTTGAGTAGCCGCAAGGTCGTCTGGGATTTAGCTGAGGTTGAACAGTGGATAGATACATGCAAGGAGGGAGGCCCAGCGCGTAGGCCGGGAAGGGCGATCTAAGCGGTGCGGGGTGCTATCCCGCAGCTTGCGCTGTTCAGTCCCGGGGACGAGGCGCAGATGTATCACGATAGTACTAGGAGCGGATTTTTCTCATTGCTCGTCGATTCTCGTGGTGGAAAGCGGCAGTCCTCTCATCGCTTGGCCGACATGCCAAAGGTGCTCAATCTGTTGGACAAAAAGATTGACACTTGGATTTCGCAGGCTGAGTTCATCCGGCCCAATCGGCGTGTCGTCAATCTGTTGCGGCTGGGGCTGCTGTTCGCTGACCTAGATACCTACCGCGTGCCCGCGCTGGCCAGCCGTAAGCCCGACGAGCTGGCCGCCTCGGTGCTGTTCCTATGCGCCGACACGGGGTTACCCGCGCCCTCGATACTGATCTACAGCGGCCGAGGCATACAGGCCAAATGGCTGCTTGAGGGTACGATACCTCGCCAAGCCTTACCTCGCTGGAACGCCTGCCAACGCTACCTTGTAGATCGTCTTACCCACGTCGGCGCCGATCCCATGGCCAAGGACGCTAGCCGAGTGCTGCGCACCGTGGAGACAGTCAACAGCAAGAGCGGCGAGGTCTGCCGCGTAGTTCACGTCCAAAGCGGCAATGACGGCCAGCCGATCCGCTACAACTTCGAGTATCTGGCCGAGGCGCTGCTACCGGCTGCTCGCTGGACTATCGAGCAGCAACGGCAAGAACAGGCCGAACGCCGTGCCAAGAAAAAGCGTTTCCTTTTGGTGCCCGGAGGCAAAGCTGACAATCTGCGTGGATTCTCAGGCCGGCAGCTTGCTTGGGATCGTCTCGAAGACCTGCGCAAGCTTGCCGAGTTGCGTGGTGGCGTCGGAGAAGGCAGCCGTATGCAGCACCTGTTCTGGCGGCTCAACTTCCTACTGCTGTCCGGGGCGACCAACAGCAAGCAGATGTACCACGAAGCGGCAGCGCTGGCCCGCGAACTCGATCCGCAGTGGAACAGCCGTTCCAAGGAATTAATGACGCTGTTCAGCAAGGCCAAAGCCTACGAGGCCGGGGAGAAAGTCACCTTTGGTGGCAAGGAGTTCGCGCCCCTTTACACGCCCAAGAACGACACCCTTATCAACCTGTTCAGAATCACCGCCGAGGAACAGCGGCAGCTCAAAACCATCGTCAGCCAGGTCGAGGCCGCGGAACGTCACAGGAAGCGCGAGGAAGCGCGCCGACGCGCCGCAGGTGCGGTAGGCCGGGAAACCTACGAACAAGCGTCCCTGACCCGCCAGAAGCCTTGGGAGGCCCTTGGGATGAGTCGCCGCAGTTGGTATCGAGCAGGTAAGCCAACGGCCTAGGAGGCTGAGACAAGTCCGTGCGTATTACACACAGAAAACTCTTGGGCTTTTGATATCAACACAGCCTGGTTTGCACCAAAGGCGGAGGGATCACCGGGATAGCGGTAGTTGGCACAAGTCCGTGCGTATTACTAATGGCGAAGCCCCCGGGGTTTTGACGGCGGCCCATTCGCGCAGGTTATCCGCAGCCTCGCTTCACCGATTCTTCTTCCTTTGAGGGATGTTCAAAGTTCGTGCGTATTACTAATGTTGCTAATAGCTCATCGCTGAAAATGGGCGGGGAGTGGTGATGCTCCCGCCCTTACTGCTGGATGAGCTACTGGTGATTCTCGGGGGCCTCTCGCCTTTGAGCTTTTTGCACCGTTCGTATCGCCCTCACCATTTGTTGGGCCTGGGCTGCACTGCTCTTGCTACCCAGCAAAGGCAGGCGATTCAGATGCTGCGCTCCGGAAAACATGTGAAAGGAGGCTGAAAGAGCCAGCGGGCTAACTCGTAGCTGCAAAGCAGTCCATTGTTGATCCAGTCTATCGAGCAATGGTCCATGGCCTTTGCTGCGTAGCCACCTGCCGAGCGCCCACAAGGCGATTGCGGAGGTCGATGCGAACACGGCGAATCCTGCGAACTTCAAAATTGCCATCATGGTTGTTTCTCCGGTTGGTCGTTGCTTGAGGCCATTCCTGGCACATTTAGCGATGTAAGTTGGCCGGGGGGGAAATTGCTTTCAGAGGCCGGACGGATAAGGTTGGACTCTGCTTCTGCAGCATCTCCGCTTTGGGGCTGAACGGTCGTATTGGACTCATCAGAAGCTGGTGATGAAGAGCCGGCACCAAGAGAAAAAGAGTGCGCGTTTTCCATGCCCGGCACGGCCATTGAGGCCATCACCCCGAGTGCCTTTGCTCCCCCATTGGCTGCTTGGGAAAGTGCGCTGCCGGAGCTGACAACGCTCCCTTGCTGCGTCGCTTGTTGGTCTTTGTCATTGCTGCTCTGAGCGTTTTTTACAGCCTGCTCGGTGGCCTGCTTAGCGCTGCTTGCTGTTTGCTGTGGGGCCGTGCTCCCACCTACTCGAGTACCGGACGCCGCTGCCCCTTTGGCTGCTGCTTGTCCGCCCGTGCTTGTACCGATGCCAGCGGTTGCACTGCCGCTGGAGGCAGTCGCTGCAGGCGCACCGGCAAAGCTGGAGTTGATCGAGGTGGCCAGACCGCCGCCCGCCCCACTGGCACCGGCGGTAACGCCAGTCCCAGAAGCGCCGAGAGCACCAGCTGCAGGAGCGGCAGCCCCAGCCGTGGCGATAGTGGCCGCAGCAGCTGCCGCCCCGGCAGCACCAGCCACTGCCATTCCACCAATGGCCGAGCCGCCGCTCATTGATGTGCCGCTAATCATGCCGCCGATTAGGTCAGGAATCGTCTTCGTCAGATAGCAGCACACCAAGGCTAAACCGACCATTGTCATCAATGAGGCTTCGTCGTTGGTGTAAGCAGCTAACCATTCTTTGGCCGACTGTACGATCAGCCCAACGATCAGAGTCAAGACGAACAACTTCGCGCCGATTGCCACGGTGAACCGCATGGGCGCAATCGCGAAATCGCGTGTCCATTGCGAGCCGCCAAAACCGTAGAACAGCACTGATGCGTTAATGATTACGTAGGCCTCTACGAGCGTTACAAACATAAACGCTGCGATAAAGGCGAAGCACGCCAAGACCAGTACCGCGCATACTGCGATCAGAACTCCTTTGCCCGGAGAGAACACTGAAATGCCCTTCACCATAGTGCGGCCGAAGTCCAGGGCTACCGCGAGCATATCGCCGGGTTCTAACGCTCGGCCAAGACCGCTCGCCGATGCGGCCGCATCGCGGAAGCTGTCAACAATGGCTGTCGACCATTCCAGGGAGTAGGTCATTACCGCCAGGAAGAAACCGATCACCATGATGAAGCGCAGCAGCTCTCCGACTATCTCGCCCAAATCAGCTTGTTTCATGACCAGAGGCATAAACGTCCAGATGAACTGGATGGTGGCGAGCAGCCAAAATAATCTTATGGCGTAGTCGTACAGCTTTCCCGACCACTGGTGAGACTGCTGCAAAACAAGATCTAGCAGTCCCTGCACCGAGGTGTCGGCCTGGGATAGGTCTGTTGCAGCCATCGCATTTCCGGCCAAGAGCATGCTTGCTAGGGCAATAAACAACAGCAGGTGACGTTCCATAATCAGTACCCTTGAACGCCGCCGCGAGAGTTAGGACGTGCCTCAAAAGCAGCATCTGCGTCATGCTGCTTCCTCTGTTGCTCAGACGCCACAGCGCAGTCGGTATCGCTTTGAATGACCACAGTGGCAACTGAGCCCACCATTGCGGCCCCGGCGCAAATGAGGGTCATGAACCATTTCGAGATAACCATCCTCAATACCCCTTCACGCCGCCACGTTTGCTTTCACGTGCTTCAAACTGCTGCTCGGTTGCTTCGCTAGCGGCTTTTCGGTCGCCTTGCTGAGCCATGTAATTGCCCTGCATATTGATTTGCGTGGCCACCAGATCACGCAGCTTTTGCAGTTGCTGCACGTTCTGCGAAGCTATTTCGTTGCCCGCCTGAATGGCTTGCATCCGTCCTGCGGCACTTTGCGAACGTGCCATCATGCGGTTGAGCAGGGCGTCTTCCGACTGAAAAGTGCTGGTGTTAAGGTTCGCCGCTTCCATTGCCGTTTTGGCGTTGTCGCGGCCTTGCTCCGACCATTCTTTATAACGGTCTCGCATCGGAGTTTCTGCCGAATTCGCCACTTGTTGAAGGTAGGATTCGAAGCCTGGAAACGCAGCATTGAACTGTGCATCTATGTTCTCAATTTGACGGCCCAACGCCTGCGAGCGTTGATAGATATTGACCACGCTTTTTAGGTCGGCAGCGATGCTCCCAAACATCGAGTTGGGTAGCCCAGTGCCTTGTGTGACCATGTTTTGGTACTGCTGTATCTGAGTTTTAAGTTGCTCTGCCGTATTTAGTGCTGTGTTGACCTGTTCGGCATACTCAAACATCTGTTGATAAAACGTCGAGCAGTTTGCGCAATAGATGGCGTAAGCAGGGGAGGGCGCAGTGTATATACCCACTCCGACGAATGTACTCGCCAGCGCGATAGCAAGCCTTACGTTTCGACCTGACTTTCGGGAAGCATAAATCAAGGGTTTTCGTGGTTCCAGCTCCATATCGAATTCCTCATCTGTGACGCTCGAGTTTTGATTATTCACTGATATGGAGAGGTTATAAATATGCGGATAGTTTTCTATCCGCCTTCACTCGCTTGGAAAGTCCCGAAAGTGTACCGAAATCAACAGAGGGGAGGCGCCCTTGGTCTGCGTTCTTAATTGCGGGTGACAGTGTTTATTTAAGGCAATTTAGTGCAATTTAGCGAAATTAAACGCAACTCAAGGCAACTCAGATATAAAAGCTAGAGTTTGAGAAGGTTTTTGGGGGTGTAATGCTGTAAGGAATCGAAAGTTGTCTTAAATTTATTTGAACTGCGCTTATTCGGACGGCAAGATGTGTGTTGTACGGGTACGGGCAAGCCCGCACCCCTCCAACACCGCCCCTTATTCGCCTTCGGCTCAACGGTATCTTGCTCTGCGAGGCCCCAGCCGCTGCCGCGTCTAAGAGCTGAAAAGCAACAACAGGAGCACAAGCCATGACAGAGGGCACCAAAAGAAAGGCCCCACCTCGAAGACGCGGAAAGCCGATAGAGGTGTGGGTGACTGACGAGGAAAAGGCGACCATCACGGAGCGCGCCGAAGAAGCGGGCATGTCCCGTTCGGGTTACCTGCGGGCGCTCGGGCTGAACACGCCAATACGGTCGGTCGTTGACCTGACCGCTGTGGCCGATCTGGCCAAGGTCAATGGCGACCTTGGGCGGGTCGCGGGGCTGTTGAAGCTCTGGCTTGCGGAGAAACACGGCCACGGAGCAAGTGCTGTCGAGGTCGAGCGGATGATGATCGAGTTTCGTGAATTACAAGCGGGTATTCGTGAAAAAATGAGCGCTGTCGTTTTTGCTCGAAAAACCTAAGGGCTGAGCGCTGAACCTCTCTAGGTTGGGAAACCGATTCATTCCTGACATTTGCTAAGAGGGAACACTTTTCTGTTAGCCGCTTTGAAAGGAAAGGCGTAGGCCGGCCCTTGCCGTGCCTCTGGATTCGTATCGTTTTGCCTCTATCACCGAGCGCTATAAAGGCGCCTACCTTGAGTAGCTGATCCTAAGTCACGAGCGCACCGTGTGCCGCGCCCCGCTAGCTGTAAGCTCCGTATTAGCTCTCTGTACCTGAGCTCGCAATTCATTCCCTCCCCTTGAAAGACAAGCCAAGAAATGCGATATGACGTTTTGCCATTACTGGAAAACGAGGGAAGCGGGATGCCTAGGGACTACGCGAAATACGTTGAGGATGTAACCGAGGATATCAAAACCTGTATAGGAGATATGGCATGCCAGCCCATATTGTTCGTAGGGTCAGGCTTCACGAAGCGCTACCTGAATGGCCCTAACTGGGAGGAGCTACTGAAAGAGCTAGCGGCGCGCTGTCCAGAGATTGCACGACAGTTTGCCTACTACAAGCAACGCTACCCAGATTTCGTGGACATAGGCACTGAGTTCTCGGAGAGATACAACGATTGGGCGTGGGGAAATGGTCAAGATCAATTTCCACAGGAACTATATGACGAAACAAGCTCGCCGCAGGTATACATCAAATACACGGTGGCCAAAATTCTCAAAGAGCTTCTGGCAACGGAAAAGCCCGGCCTACCGGATGAGATCGAACTGCTGAAGAAAATTCGGCCGCACTCCGTAATAACTACTAATTACGATGAGCTGCTGGAAGGTATCTTCCCTGATTATGAAGCTATCGTGGGACAACGAATCCTTTACGCTAACCATTCGAGTGTTGGAGAAATTTTCAAGATCCATGGTTGCGTCTCCCAACCCGAGAGTATAGTACTGACGCGAACTGACTATGAAGAGTTTGTCAAGCGAAAGAAATATTTGTCTGCTAAGCTTCTCGCATTTTTCGCTGAGCACCCATTAGTATTTATCGGCTACCGGGCTGAAGATCCAAATATTAAAACAATTCTTGCAGATATTGACGAAATCTTGTCGGAGGAAGGCAAGCTAATCCCGAATATATACATCCTGGAGTGGGAAAACCGTGATCTCTCGGAAGAGTATCCTCGGCGTGAGCGGCTTATTCCAGTTTCTGACCATCGCAGTGTGATCATAAAAAGTATTGTTGCCAACGATTTTAGTTGGGTTTACTCCGCTTTTGGAGCAAATGAAGCCCTGAAGAATGTAAATCCAAGATTACTAAGGGCTTTACTCGCTCGTACCTATCAACTCGTGCGGACCGATATACCTCGCAACCCTATCCAGGTTGATTATAAGGTGTTGGCTAATGTCACTGAAGCCGATGGAGAGTTGGCCAAGCTGTACGGAATTGCCGATGGTGCCGATGGTCTTGCATTCAACCTTAACTTTCCATATACGCTTACTACTTTGGGTCAGGCGATGGGGTATCAGGCTTGGCATGCTTGCGATCGCTTGTTGAGGACGATCGCTGAAACTACTGGGATTGACCTAAAAAGATTCGATAACAAGTACCACTGCGCGATCATGAACGGAGCAGAAGTTCAGTCCCACCGTTATTCGGAAGCTTGCAAAGACATTTTGGAAAAAGTGCGTTCGGGGGAAGAGTATGTCCAGGACGTGGAGCGGGAGGCGGAGGCTAAGGGGCATCGTAATTGAGCCTCTTCAGCGGGGCCTGCCCTCGGGCGGGTTCTTGTGCTAATCAGGTTTTGATCGAATTTAGTAGTGCTTTACTCCACTCTGCTCGCACGTCTGAGCAGAAAATTAACATCAGCATGGATTTAGAGACTTATGAGGGGATTACCTCCGCTAGTGAAAGGTTTTAATGGTGTTAATGTAGTGTGGGAGAGGCTAGAAGATGTAGATTTTGAATTCCTTGGCTACTTGCTAAGCTGTCATCTAATTATTGAACACTACCTCGATGAAGTGATAATGACACTTGGTACTAGCCTGAATTGGGAGCCAGCAAAGCTTACCTTTTCTCAAAAGCTAGCATTATTCCCTAAGGATTTATTTCCTTCTCCCTACAATCCTATTCCAGCGATAAAGCACTTAAATAGTATAAGAAATAAAATTGCACACAATATAAAGTCGCGACCTGAAGATCTCAATCTGCTCCCAGTTAAGGATTTTCTAATTATGACCTATAAAAATTCAACGGATGTGCCTAATGAGCCAATCGAGCTGCTTGAACAATTTACTACAATGGTTTGTTCATGCTTTGGAGGCTGGATTGCAAGTGACGCCCATAGAACCAGTTGGCGTAACAATAAATGAAGGCCGGGTAGTGAGCTCTAAACTTCATCGATCATTTTTTCTTGGGTGGAGTTGGTCTCTGGTTTGCTCGTACTAAATGAGGGAGTTTGACCAGCTTTTGGTCTAAATTGAATGCCTGACGAGATTGCATTAGGAAGTGCTTGGTGTTTACTTTTTGATGAGTGTCTGCTTTTGGCTGTGTGCGGCTAGTTAGATTGAGTGCAGCAAATTTTTATTTCTAAATAGAGGTGGTTCTAATGGTGAAGGAAAGCCTTGGTAGATTGTATTTGTGGAGAATAGCTCTCGATAGAATTACTGATCTTTTGGCGCTTAGACAAAGAGTTAATCGTTTCTGTAGTACTGGGAGACCGCTACGTATTACAGAGTTATATGATGATGAGCGCAGAAGGTTAAAAACTGGTCTGCGACTTGAGGGCGAGGCGTTGGATAATTTTGAAAGGGGAAATGGTTCTTTGTTTCCTGATATCCATGATATTCAGCTTTTTGATGAGCTGATAACGGAAGAGATAATAATTAAATTCTGCACTATTTTTAATGACGGCTATGGCAAGGTAGGGTCTATTTCCGCCAATAAAAAAACATTTTGGAAGCCAATTCTGGATGTGATAATTTCAGAGGCGTTTTCTGGTGATGTTAAAGATAAATTTGTTGGGTTTGTAGAGGCTGCTAAAGCATACCGTAATAAACGCGGAGCTCATTTCGATCAAGACAGCTTTAAAGTGGCGCACGGTGATAAAAAGCCCGATGAGGATGGGATTGTTTACAGTGTAGGCTGGAGTAGCGCTTTAGTGGAATTTGATTGGGATTTTATAAGTGATACCATGCCTGTTTTTTGCAAATCCTTAAATAGCTATATTGAAAGTCTGCAAAAAAAGGCTGGCATGATTTAGAGAGTGACTATCATTTGCTTTGGTCGCTGGGTCGGGCTAAACCTCACTCCGGCCTCCTTTATACCCGCAAACTTCGTTCGCTGGCATTGGTCGAGGTCGGTCTATTAACTTAATTTTCAGGGGTGATGCCCCTTTTCTAGAGTTAGTCTCCGCCGTTATCTAGTTTAGCTAGGAATACGAATATGAGGGTCGGCGAGGCTGGGTTTTAGTGACCTGAGCGGGTATTCTTGAGACTTGACGGCATCTACTATCTAGGGGCTATAGATGAAGGACCGTAGTCACGATGAGGCAATGGCGAAGCTTTTCCGGGCTGATCCGGCATACGCGGTTGAGCTGCTGGCCGAGGTTGTTGGTGGTTGTGATGCGGAAGAGTTAGCCATCCTAGAGAGGCAGCTCTCGGCTGCCTTTTCCATGACACAGCCAAACTCAACTTCTTGAACAGGTTTTGGCTGTTTCATGGCATTTTTCATGGTCTTTCGATTCAGTCATCGCTGTATGCGCCGTTTTATAAGGGCTCTATTGGTCAGTTGATAATAGAGTGGGAATGATGTGAAGAGGGCGCCGTAAAGGCGCCCTTTTTATTGATCCTTTGAACTCATTGGCCGGCTTTGGGAACACCTGCCCGTCACTGGAGCCGAGCGTTACGAGATATTAATGCTCATGACGTACACAGGTATCCTTTTGTCGGCATAACCATATTTCCCTACGCAGTGATCAGTGCACGCAATGTGCTCGGACACCAAGCTCAAATGGGCGCCTTCGGCAAATAGCACCTCATTTTCATGCCCAAGGTTTGTTCCCTTTCGTTTGAAGACAAAGGCATGGCTTCGAGGAGCCGTGACACGCAGTACCCACAAATCGATTCGCCCAGCATCGAAGGCTTTGGCGTTATGGTACGCATTGCTCAGTGCCACCTGGGGGCATAGAGACGTAGAAAGAGGACGGTTTGTGATGAGGCTATCTGCGCCTGGCCAGAGTCCTCCATGGAACAGGTATTGACCTTCGCTCAGCCGTTGTTTCAGGGCATTGATTTGCGCGGATACTGTTTCAAGGTCGTAGAAGGGAAAAGAGTTTCGATAGCGGGACAATTCGGTGGGCGTTGACGATGGCATTGCTTTGCGCCAGGCAGTAAACGCCAAACTTTCATCAAGGCGCCTATTTATGAAATTCCGTAAGGCATTGTCTTTTCCCTGCGCGGCGAAGAATGCCGCCTCGACAGCATTGGACACCGTCGCCCTTAGTCTGACGGGAACGCGATGATGGAAACTGCCTGCCTGTAGTGCTTCTTGCACAGTAGGGTCCCGTGTTTCCCAATCTTCAAAGGCGGGAGTGAAGGTATCTACGATTGGAAGATTCATTTTGGTGGACCTGAGTTGTTGCTCTGCCGATGGGCCGTCTACAGGCGCGTTCATTCAACCTACCTTCGCGCAATATCCGAAAAGTAGAACTTGTCCAGCGTATGCCGCGACTCGGTGTACTCGAATTGCCGCCCATCCTGCAGGAACGTCTGGTTGCTCACCACGATCACGTGACTCTGCCCGTCCAGGTCGAGCAGAGCCTTGTCGTCCTTGCTGCGAGGCTGCGCCTCGATGGTACGGCGGGCGTAGCTGATCTGCAGTTGCAGGGTCTGCTCGATGTAGGCGTAGATCGACTGCCCGGCAATCGCCTGGTCCAGCCCTGGGATCAGGTCGGCGACGAAATGGTTGATGTCCAGGATCACACGTTTGCCATCAATGCGCCGCACCCGCTTGATACGAGTGATGAGGCTGCCGGGTTCGGCTTCGATGTGCTGCAGCAGGGCGCCCTCGAGCGGGAACTGGCTGAACTCGACCACTTCGGTGCCGACATCGTCGCCCAGGTCCAGGTGCGTCTCGTGAAAACTGACGATGCCGCCGAGCTGGAACTCGATCGGGTTGGGTGAGAGCACGAACGTGCCCTTGCCGTGGATCTTCTGCGCGAAGCCGCGCTCCTGTAGTTGCTCGATGGCCCGGCGGACGGTGCCGCGGCTGGCCTGGTAGGCGTCCATCAACTCGGTTTCCGAGGGCTGGCGGGTGCCGCGCTCAAGGCGTTCGGTGGTGATGCTGGCAAGCAGATCGCTGTAGATCTGGTTGTATTTGCTCATGAGATGGCTCTGTGCCGCGTCCGCGTTCAAGCCAGGAACCTTAAGGGGGCCGGGGCCGGTTTGTCCATGGCCGAGGTGTCGTTGTGCCCGGTTGAAAATGACATTTTACAACTCGTACAGACGAGTTGTTGCTTTAACTCGTCTGTACGAGTACTTTTGCTCTCGGCGTGCTGCCACAGAACTCTGCATAACAAGAATTCCAAGAATGGAAGAACAAGCATGAGCCACGATTACCCGCAGATTGCCCGCGACCTTCTCGAGAGCCTCGGGGGCCGCGACAACCTCGAACAAGCTGCCCATTGCGTGACCCGCCTGCGTCTGGCGGTGAAGGACACGGCCCAGGTCGACCGCGCCGCGCTCGCCCGCATCGACCTGGTCAAGGGCTCGTTCTTCACCGGCGGGCTGTTCCAGATCGTCATCGGCCCTGGCGAAGTGGAGCGGGTCTATGCCGCGCTGCGCCAGGAAACCGGGATGGCGGCCTCGACCATCGCCGACGTGAAGAAAACCGGTGGCGACAAGGCCAACGCCATGCAACGCCTGGTTCGGGTGTTCTCCGATGTGTTCATGCCGATCCTGCCGGCGCTGATCATTGCCGGCCTGCTGATGGGCGTGAACAACCTGATGGGCGCCAAGGGCATGTTCATCGAGGGCAAGACGCTGCTGGAGGCGTACCCCAATCTCGACGGGCTGTGGAGCCTGATCAACCTGATGGCCAACACCTCGTTCGTGTTCCTCCCGGCGCTGGTTGGCTGGTCGGCGGCCAAGCGCTTCGGCGGCAGCGAGATCCTCGGCATCGTGCTGGGCCTGATGCTGGTGCACCCCGATTTGCTCAACGCCTGGAACTACGGCAAGGCCGTCGCAGGTCTCGACGGCCAGAGCCTGCCGTACTTCGACATCTTCGGTTGGTTCCAGATCGAGAAGGTCGGCTACCAAGGGCAGATCCTGCCGATTCTGATGGCCGCCTACGTAATGAGCGTGATCGAGAAATGGCTGCGCGCCCGGGTGCCGAATGCCATCCAGCTGCTGGTGGTGCCGATCACTACCATCGTCGTCACCGGCGTGCTGGCGCTGGCGGTCATAGGCCCGGTCACCCGCCACCTGGGCATCCTCATCACTGAGGGCGTGGTGACCTTGTTCGATCTGGCGCCCATGGTCGGCGGGGCGATCTTCGGCATGCTCTATGCGCCACTGGTGATCACCGGCATGCACCACATGTTCCTGGCCGTGGACCTGCAACTGATCTCGACCCAGGGTGGCACCTTCATCTGGCCGATGATCGTCATGTCCAACCTGGCCCAGGGCAGCGCTGCGCTCGGGGTGTTCTACATGAGCCGCAACGCACGGGACAAGAGCATGGCCTCGACCTCGGCGATCTCGGCCTATTTCGGCATCACCGAGCCTGCCATGTTCGGCGTCAACCTGCGCTTCAAGTTTCCCTTCTACGCCGCCCTGCTGGGCTCGGCCCTGGGCAGCATCGTGCTGTCGCTGAACAAGGTGCAGGCCTCGGCCATTGGGGTGGGCGGGTTGCCGGGCTTCATCTCGATCATTCCGCAGTACATCCCGATCTTCGTCCTCGGCATGTTCGTGGCCATTGTCGTGCCCTTCGTCCTGACCTGCGCGCTGAGCGTGAAGATCGTCCGCCCAGGCTATCGCGTCGCCTGACCCTGCAACCGTCGTCGAGGAATCCACCATGCAAGACTGGCAACACCAGGTGATCTACCAGATCTACCCGAAAAGCTTCCACAGCCATGGGGGTAACGCCACCGGTGACCTGCTTGGCGTGGTCGACAAGCTCGACTACCTGCAGTGGCTGGGGGTCGAGTGCCTGTGGCTGACACCCTTCCTGCGCTCGCCCCAGCGCGACAACGGCTATGACATCAGCGACTACTACGCCATCGACCCCAGCTACGGCAGCATGGACGATTGCGACCTGCTGATCCGCGAGGCCGGCAAGCGCGGCATCAAGCTGATGCTCGACATCGTGGTCAACCACACCTCGATCGAGCACGCCTGGTTCCAGCAGGCACGCAGCAGCCTCGACAACCCTTACCGCGATTTCTACATCTGGCGCGACCAGCCGAACAACTGGGAATCCAAGTTCGGCGGTTCGGCCTGGGAATACGAAGCGCAGACCGGCCAGTACTACCTGCACCTGTTCGACCACACCCAGGCCGACCTCAACTGGGACAACCCCAAGGTCCGCGCCGAGGTGTACAAGCTGATGCGCTTCTGGCGCGACAAGGGCGTGGGCGGCTTCCGCCTGGATGTGATCAACCTGATCTCCAAGCCCGCCGACTTCCCCGAAGACCACAGCGATGGCCGACGTTTCTACACCGACGGCCCGAACGTGCACGACTACCTCCAGGAAATGCACCGCGAAGTCTTCGAAGGCCACGACCTGATCAACGTCGGTGAGATGTCCTCGACCACCCTGGAGCACTGCGTGCGTTATTCCAGCCCGGCGTCGAAGGAGTTGTCGATGACCTTCAACTTCCATCATCTGAAGGTGGACTATCCCAACCTGCAGAAGTGGGTGAAGGCCGACTTCGACTTTCTGCAGCTCAAGCGGATCCTCTCCGACTGGCAGGTGGGCATGCAGGCCGGCGGCGGCTGGAACGCCTTGTTCTGGTGCAACCACGACCAGCCGCGGGTGGTCTCGCGTTTCGGCCACGACGGCGAATACCGCGTGGTGTCGGCGAAGATGCTCGCCAACGCGCTGCATTTCCTTCAGGGCACGCCCTTCATCTACCAAGGCGAAGAGTTGGGCATGACCAATCCGGGCTTCGAGCACATCGACCAGTACCGCGATGTCGAGACGCTGAATATCTTCCGCCTCAAGCGCGATGCCGGGATTTCACAAGCCGACAGCATGGCGGCGATCATGCAGAAGTCGCGCGACAACGGCCGTACGCCGATGCAGTGGACTGCCGGGGCGCACGCCGGTTTCAGCAGCGCCGAGCCATGGATCGGTGTTGCAGCCAATGCCGCGCAGATCAACGTCGAGCAGCAGTTGGACGATCCCGACTCGGTGCTGCACCACTACCGCGCGCTGATCGCCCTGCGCCGTCGTGAGCCGCTGATCCATGACGGGGTGTACCGCCTGTTGCTGGACGACCACCCGCACGTCTGGGCCTACCTGCGCGAGGGCCAGGGCGAGCGCCTGCTGGTGCTCAACAACTTCTACGCCGCCCCCTGCCATGTCCGCCTGCCGGACGGGCTGATGCTCGATGACACCGAGCAGCGGGTGCTGATCAGCAATTACCCCGACTGCCCGCAGCGTACCGCCAGCATTGCTTTGCGGCCCTACGAATCGTTCGTGCTGCACCTGAAGGACTGAGCCTTTGCAATACCCCCGTCCGGGAGTGCGGGGGGCTGGAACACCATAATAAAAATACCGGAGTGCTTCATGAGAACAACAATAAAGCTCGGCCTCGTCGCGTCCTGTTTCTGTGTTCCCGTTGCCGCCCAGGCCCTGGAGTTTGCCGGCTACCTGCGCAGCGGCGCCGGCACCTCCACCGGCAGTGGTCCGCAGCAGTGCTTCCAGTTGCCGGGTGCGCCTTCGAAGTACCGCCTGGGCAACGAGTGCGAGCAGTACGCCGAGCTGGAATTGCGCCAGGACCTGCTGACTTTCGACGACGGTTCGGTGCTGAGCGTCGATGCCATGGCCTCGCTGTACAACAAGTACGACCGCTCGTTGCAGTTCCAGGGCGACGACCACGGCAGCGCGCGCATGCCGCAGATGTATGCGCAGTGGTCGAACCTGCCCAGCCTCAATGGGGGTTCGATCTGGGCCGGGCGGCGCTACTACAAGCGCAACGACATCCACATTTCCGACTTCTACTACTGGAACCAGAGCGCCACGGGCGGGGGGATCGAGGATGTGAAGATCGGCGACCTCAGGTACAGCTACGCGATCTCGCGCAAGGACAACCTGTACCAGAAGGAATACGCCACCCGCCACGACTTCAACGTCGCCGGCTTCAAGACCAACCCTGATGGCGAGCTGGAACTGGGCCTGAGCTACATCGACAAGGCCGGAGGTCGCGACACCCATACTGGCTGGGCGGTGACCGCGCAGCACGTGCAGAAACCCTTCCTCGGTGGCCGCAACAAGTTCGCCCTGCAGTACGGCGAAGGGCCGGGCACCGGCCTTGGCTACACCGGCAATACCGCACTGGACGACAGCAGCAAGAGCTACCGGGTGGTGGAGTTCTTCGACTGGCAGGTGACGCCGCGCTTCGGTGGCCAGGTCGAGGCCGTCTACCAGAAGGATATCCGCCCTGGCAGCCAGGATCAGACCTGGATGTCGCTGGGCGTGCGCCCGGCCTATGCCATCAGCGAACAGTTCAAGCTGGTGGCCGAGCTGGGGCATGATCAGATCGATGCCAGCGGCGGTACCCGCAAGCTCAGCAAGTTCACCTTCGCCCCGACCTGGTCGCCCAAGGGCCCCGAGTTCTGGGCGCGCCCGGAAATCCGCCTGTACTACACCTACGCCACCTGGAACGAGGCGGCCAAGCGTGCAGCCAATGAACTGGCGGCGGGTTCCGCCTTGTCCGATACCGGCTCGTACGGCACTGCGCGCCATGGCGCCAACGTCGGTGTGCAGATCGAGTACTGGTGGAAGTAGACCGCTCCGATGACTTTCAAGAACACGACAGCAGGTGACGTCATGACCTCATCCCAACCGCTGGAACTGCTGGCTCCCCTGTCCGGGGTGCTGCTTGCCCTGGACAAGGTGCCCGATCCTGCCTTCTCCAGCCGCCTGGTCGGCGATGGCCTGTGCCTCGATCCGACTTCCTCGGTGCTCTGTGCGCCGCTCGCAGGCACGGTCAGCAATATCCAGGACAGCGGCC
Source organism: Pseudomonas wayambapalatensis (assembly GCF_049942315.1). Classification (NCBI taxonomy): domain Bacteria; kingdom Pseudomonadati; phylum Pseudomonadota; class Gammaproteobacteria; order Pseudomonadales; family Pseudomonadaceae; genus Pseudomonas; species Pseudomonas wayambapalatensis. The sequence goes on along the minus strand of NZ_JBNFMU010000185.1, from coordinate 25,872 downwards.
ATGCCGTCAGCATCACCGATGACCAGGGCGTGCAGGTACTGTTGCATGTCGGCCTGGACACCGTGAACCTGGCGGGTAAGGGCTTCACCCGCCTGGTCGTGGACGGCCAGCGGGTCGAGGCAGGGCAACCACTGATCGAGTTCGATGCCGACTATATCGCCCTGCATGCGCGCAGCTTGCTGACGCTGATGCTGGTGGTCAGTGGCGAGCCGTTCACCGTGCTGGCCGACGACGGCAGCCTGGTGCAACAGGCGCAGCCGGTGTTGCGTGTGGCCCTGCAGGCGGGTGAACAGCAGGCGCAAGAGGAGGAGGGTGAGGCACTGTTCACCCGGCCACTCATGCTGCCCAATGCCAACGGCCTGCATGCGCGTCCGGCGGCGGTGCTGGCCCAGGCGGCCAAGGGTTTCAAGGCGAGCATCTGCCTGCACAAGGGCGCCGAGAGCGCCAATGCCAAGTCGCTGGTGGCGATCATGGCGCTGCAGACCTCGCAGGGGGATGCCGTGCAGGTCAGTGCGGCAGGCGAGGATGCCGAAGCAGCGCTCGCCGCATTGACCGCACTGTTGCTGGAAGGTTGTGGCGAGGTGGTGAACCTTGTTGTCGAGGAGCAACAGGTGGTGGCGGACCCCGAGCAGGAAACCCTGTTACGTGGCGTCTGCGCCTCGCCCGGCTCGGCGTTTGGGCAGGTGGTCCAGGTTGTCGAGCCTGAGCTGTCGATCAGCGAATCGGGTGTCGGACAGGCGCTGGAACGCGCCGCGCTCGACCGCGCCTTGCAAGCGGCCGAGCTTGCGCTGCAGGCGATGCAAGCCAAGGCGGGCAGCGCGGCCCAGGCCGAGATTTTCCGGGCCCACCAGGAACTGCTGGAAGACCCGACCCTGCTTGAGCAGGCCCATCAACTGCTGGCCGAGGGCAAGAGCGCCGCGTTCGCCTGGAACCGCGCCACGCAGGCAACCGGTGCGCTGTTCCAGGGGCTGGGCAGTGCCTTGCTCGCCGAGCGTTCCGCCGACCTTACGGATGTCGGGCAGCGGGTGTTGAAGTTGATTCTCGGCGTGACGGACAGCGCCTGGACGCTGCCCGAGCAGGCGATCCTGGTGGCCGAGCAGTTGACCCCGTCGCAGACCGCGAGCCTCGACCCCGACAAGGTGCTGGGCTTCGTCACCGTTGGCGGCGGTGCGACCAGCCATGTGGCGATCCTCGCCCGGGCGCTGGGGCTGCCGGCGATCTGTGGCGTGCCAGCGAGTGTACTGGCGCTGGCCGATGGTACCCAGGTGCTGCTCGACGCCGACAAGGGTGAGCTGCACTTGAGCCCGGACCCTGCGGCCATCGAGCGTCAGCGTATCGATCGCCAGCAACAGGGCCTGCGGCGCGCCCAGGACCTGCAGCAGGCACAGGCGCCTGCGATCACCCGTGATGGGCATCGGATCGAGGTGACGGCCAACGTCGCCTCGCAGCAGGAGACACAACAATCGGTGGAGCTGGGCGGCGAAGGCGTCGGCCTGCTGCGTTCGGAGTTTCTCTACCTGGACCGCAACCGTGCGCCCAGCCCGCAGGAGCAGGCCGATACCTACAGCGCGATCGCCCAGGCATTGGGCCCGGAGCGCAACCTGGTGGTGCGCACCCTGGATGTCGGCGGCGACAAGCCGCTGGCCTATGTGCCGATGGCGGCCGAGCAGAACCCCTTCCTCGGTCTGCGCGGTATCCGCCTGTGCCTGGAGCGCCCGCAACTGTTGCGCGAGCAGTTTCGCGCCATCCTCGCCAGTGCAGGCCAGGCTCGCCTGCATATCATGCTGCCGATGGTCAGCCTGCTCTCGGAGTTGCGTCAGGCACGCAAGATCCTGCAGGAGGAAGCGCATGCCCTCGGCCTGGCGAACCTGCCCAAGCTGGGAATCATGATCGAGGTGCCGTCAGCGGCGCTGATGGCCGATGTGTTTGCGCCGGAGGTGGATTTCTTCTCCATCGGCACCAATGACCTGACCCAGTACACCCTGGCCATGGACCGCGACCATCCGCGCCTGGCCGGCCAGGCCGACAGTTTCCACCCGGCGGTGCTGCGCCTGATCGCCACCACGGTCAAGGCGGCCCATGCCCATGGCAAGTGGGTCGGGGTGTGCGGCGCGCTGGCGTCGGAGTCGCTGGCGGTGCCGGTGCTGCTGGGGTTGGGGGTGGACGAACTGTCGGTCAGCGTGCCGCTGATTCCGACCATCAAGGCCCGGGTACGCGAGATGGACCTGCAGGATTGCCAGCAACTGGCGCGTCAGGTGCTGGGGCTGGAGGAGGCCGATCAGGTGCGCGAAGCCCTGCGCGGCTATCAGGCACGTGACGTCGAAACCTCATTGGCCGTGGAGGGCTGAGCATGTTCGAGAAATTGCAGCGGGCATTCTGGAAGGCGCTGACGCCGGACCTGATTGCCGAGGAGCCCGCGCCGGCGGCGGTCGGTGAGCTGTTGCCAGACGTGCTGGCGGCACTGGGCGGGGCGGGGAATCTCAAGTCGCAGCAGCGCGTCGCGTTGACCCGCGTGCGCGTGCAGTTGCTGGACCCGGCGCGGCTGGACGAGGGCGCGCTGAAGGCGGCCGGGGTGCCCGGGGTCATGGTGCTGGCGGGTGGGGTTGTGCACCTGCTGGTGGGGGTTGTGTAGCCTGTTCTGGCCCTATCGCGGGACGAGCCCGCTCCCACAGGCGCAAGATCATGGTGCCTCTGAACTGCCCCAAAGGTTGGATTGGTGTCCAACCTTTGGGGCAGTCCATTCTGTGGGAGCGGGCTGGTCCCGCGATGACGCCCGAACAGGCACGCCCAGCTCCGTCATTCTTTTGTAATGACCGGGTCATGCCCCGGTTTCCCCTGGCTTCGTACAGTGAGCTCACTCCCGTACGCATCCAGAGGAACGCTCATGAAACTCCGCTCGCTCGTCCTTGCCCTGTCACTCGCCGGCGCTGCTTTCGGCGCCACCTCTACCTGGGCCGCCGATACCGCGCCGCAGGAAGTGAAGAACATCGTGCTGGTTCACGGCCTGTTCGCCGATGCTTCCAGCTGGTCCAAGGTGATTCCGCTGCTGCAAGCCAAAGGCCTGCACGTGACCGCAGTCCAGAACCCGACCACCTCGCTCGACGACGACGTCGCGGCCGTCAATCGGGCGCTCGCCCAGCAGGACGGCCCGGTGATCCTGGTCGGTCACTCCTACGGCGGCATGGTCATCAGCCAGGCCGGTGATGCCGAAAAGGTCAAAGGCCTGGTCTACATCGCCGCCCGTGCCCCGGAAGCGGGCGAAGACTACCCTGCATTGACCAAGCGCTTCCCGGCAGCGCCGGCTGGGGCTGGCCTGCAGTGGGCGGCGGACGGTTACGGCATGCTCAGCGAAAATGCCTTCGTCAACGACTTCGCCGGCGACCTGCCCAAGGCCGAGGCCGAAACCTACTACGCCGTCCAGCAGCCCATCGGAGTTGGCATCAAGACCGCCAAGACCAGCGTCGCGGCCTGGAAAGACAAGCCCACCTGGTACGCCGTCTCGACCCAGGACCGCACCATCAACACCGAGCAGCAGCGCTTCATGGCCAAGCGCATGAACGCCCACACCGTCGAGCTCAATGCCAGCCACGTCTCGCTGATCTCCCAGCCGCAGGCGGTGGCCAAGCTGATCCTGCAAGCTGCGCATGTGCCGGGCAACTGAGCCAGCCCGGCCTGGCACCACGCTATACTGCGTCGGTGCCGGCAGGCGGGTTGGAGACGCGGGTCAGTGAAAATCCTCATCATCGAAGACGAAGCCAAGACTGCCGACTACCTGGCCGGCGGCCTGGGCGAGGCCGGCTACAGTGTCGATAATGCCGACAATGGTATCGACGGCCTGCACATGGCCCGCGAGACACCCTACGACCTGATCCTGCTCGATGTGATGCTGCCCGGGCTCGATGGCTGGGCCGTGATGCAGAAGCTGCGCGCACAGACCCGCACCCCGGTGTTGTTCCTCAGCGCCCGTGGCACGCTCGAAGATCGACTGCGTGGCCTTGAGCTGGGCGCCGACGAATACCTGGTCAAGCCATTCTCCTTCGCCGAACTGCTGGCGCGCATCCGCATCATCCTGCGCCGCGGCCAGGCGCAGCCGGACGAAGAGATCCTCAGCCTGGGCGACCTGCGCCTGGATCTCGGCAAGCACCGCTGCGAACGCGCAGGCATTCGCATCGACCTGACCAGCAAGGAGTTCAAGTTGCTGGCGTGTTTTCTCCAGCATCCTGAGCAGGTGCTGTCGCGCACCTTCCTCGCGTCGCGGGTGTGGGACATGAATTTCGACAGCGACACCAATGTGGTGGACGTCGCGGTGCGGCGCCTGCGGCAGAAAGTCGACGAACCCTTTGCGGTGCGCCTGATCCATACCGTGCACGGCGTTGGCTATCGCTGCGAGCTCGAGGCATGAGGCGCCTGTCGCTGACCGTGCGCCTGGCGGTATTGCTGGCAACCTTTTCCTTCGTCGCCCTGGCTCTGCTGGGCGGCGCACTGTATGTCGCACTCGGGCAACAACTGGCGCTGCGTGACGACGGCGCGCTGCTGACCCGCGTCGAGCAGATCCGTACCTTGCTGCGTGACATGGACGCCCGAGAACTGGTGCGTGACAAGCCGCAGCTGTTTGCCAACATGCTGGGCAATACCGAATCCTTGCTGGTTATCCGGCCGGTCGCCGGGGCGCCACTGCTGGAGGTCAACCCAGGGCGCCGCGAAGTGCCGCAGGTCACGCCTCTGCCCGCCGGGGACGCGCTGGGGCTGGACGCGGTGCAGCGCAGCACCACCGCCGATGGCACGCCTTTCATCTATACCGCAGTGCTCAGCGCGCCACCGGGTGGCGGCGCGGCGCTGGAGATTCTGTCGGGGCGCTTGCTGACCGAGCGCACCCGCATCCTGCGCGAGTACCGCGACAACATCATCTTGTTCTCGTCGGTGATGGCCGTGCTGGCGGCAGCCCTGGCCTATCTGCTCGCCCGCCGCGGCATGTCGCCACTGCGCCGGTTGGCGCGCCAGACGGCAACCATTGGCGTCGGCACCTTGTCGCAGCGGCTGCAGCGCGACGATGCACCCGCCGAGCTGGATGCCCTGATCGAGCAGTTCAATGCCATGCTGGCGCGGCTCGAACGCGGTTTCGAGCAGCTCAAGCAGGTCAGTGCCGACATGGCCCACGACCTGCGTACACCCATCAACAACCTGCTGGGCCAGACTGAGGTCGGCCTTGGTCAGGTGCGTGAACCGCATTACTACCAGCGCCTGCTGGGCTCGCACTTCGAAGAGTTGCAACGGCTGTCGCGGATGATCGACAACATGCTGTTCCTGGCCCGCGCCGAACATGCCGACCACCCCATCGATCGCACCGGGCTTGAGTTGGCCCAGGAGTTGGGGCGTCTGTGCGACTACTTCGAAGACCTTGCCTGCGAGCGCGATGTGCGGCTGGTATGGCATGGCGAAGGCACGGTCTGGGCCGACGCCGCGTTGCTGCGCCGGGCGCTGGCCAACCTGTTGGCCAATGCGGTGCGCTTTGCCGAGCAGGGCAGTGTCATCGAGGTGACCGCCGGTGAGCAGGGCGATGAGGTGTTGATCCAGGTGCGTAACCGTGGGCAGGCAATTGCTCCTGAGCACCTTGAAAGCGTGTTCGAACGTTTCTACAGGGTCGATGCCTCGCGCCAGCATTCGTCACAGTCCAGTGGGCTGGGCCTGTCGATCGTGCGGTCGATCATGCAATTGCACCAGGGGCACTGCTGGGCCGAAAGCAGCGAGGGTTCGACCTGTTTCACCCTCGCGTTCCCGCGTGTCAGCCACGATAGGCCACCCAGCCCTTGAAGGACAGCGCGCAATAGACCATCTCGATACCGCTGAAGCCGGCCTGGTGCAGCAGCGCGACAACAGTTCACTTAATCTTTCTCAATTGCAGGTGTATCGTATTCGCCCTTCATTGCCAGCGGTGCTGGCAGCTTGATTGCGCAAAACGAGGTGCCTGCACGTATGTCCTTTACCCGTCGACAAATGCTCAAGGGCCTCACCGGCCTCGTCGTGGTTGGCCTGGGCGCCGGAGGCGCGGCTCGCTACTGGCTGGGCAAGGTCGAGGACGACAATGCCGGGCACGACTACGAGCTGATCGCGGCGCCCCTGGATGTCGAGCTGGTCCCCGGATTCAAGACCGAAGCCTGGGCTTTCGGGCCGTCGGCACCGGGCACCGAGTTGCGGGTGCGCCAGGGCACCTGGTTGCGGGTACGCTTCATCAATCACCTGCCGGTGGAAACCACCATCCATTGGCACGGCATCCGCCTGCCGCTGGAAATGGACGGCGTACCTTATGTGTCGCAACTGCCGGTCAAGCCGGGCGAGTTCTTCGACTACAAGTTCCGTGTGCCGGATGCCGGCAGCTACTGGTATCACCCGCATGTCAGCAGCTCCGAAGAGCTGGGGCGCGGCCTGGTCGGGCCGCTGATCGTCGAGGAGCGCGAGCCGACGGGTTTCCGGCATGAACGCACCCTGAGCCTGAAGACCTGGCACGTGGACGAACAGGGCGAATTCATGCCATTCAGTGTGCCTCGCGAAGCGGCGCGCAATGGCACGGCTGGCCGCTTGATCACCATCAACGGCAAGGCCGAGGCAGTCACCGAGTTGCCTGCGGGCCAAGTGGTGCGCGTGCGGCTGCTCAACCTGGACAACACCTGGACCTACCGCATCAACCTCAAGGGCAACTACGAGGCGATGGTCTATGCGCTCGATGGCAACCCAGTGACCCCGAGGCCGCTCGAGGACGAGTACTGGCTGGGCCCCGGCATGCGCATCTGCCTGGCCATCCGAATTCCCGAGGCCGGCGAGGAGATTTCCCTGCGCGACGGTTTCGTGCGCCTGGGCACATTGCGTTCGGTCGCCAGCAGCGAGGCGCCGGGCGACTGGCCCAAGGCGTTGCCGCCGAACCCGATCGCCGAGCCGGACCTGGAGAACGCCGAGAAGCTGAACTTCAATTTCGAGTGGGCGGGCAAGGTTTCGGTGAACACCGACAATGGCAAGCCACCGAGTCTGTGGCAGATCAACGGCCAGGCCTGGGACATCACCGACAAGACCTGCGCCGACCGGCCGATCGCCACGTTGAAAAAGGGCAACAGCTATATCTTCGAGCTGAAGAACATGACCCAGTACCAGCACCCTATCCATCTTCACGGTATGAGTTTCAAGGTGATCGCCTCCAATCGCCGCAAGATCACCGAGCCCTGGTTCACCGACACCTACCTGCTGGGCAAGAACGAACGTGCCCAGGTGGCGCTGGTGGCGGATAACCCGGGCACCTGGATGTTCCACTGCCATGTGATCGACCACATGGAAACCGGCCTGATGGCCGCGATCGCGGTGGTCTGATGCGTCCGCGGATCATCGATCGCAGCGGCGATCAGGCATTCATGCAGTTGGCCCTGGAACTGGCGGCTGAAGGCGCCTTGCTGGGCGAGGTGCCGGTAGGTGCGGTGCTGGTGCAGCAGGGGCAGGTGATTGGCCGAGGTTTCAACCGGCCCATCACCGACAGTGACCCCAGCGCCCACGCCGAAATGGTCGCCATCCGCGATGCGGCCAAGGCTGTCAGCAACTACCGGCTGCCGGGCAGCACCCTGTATGTGACCCTTGAACCCTGCAGCATGTGTGCGGGGCTGATCGTCCATTCGCGAATCGAGCGGGTGGTGTATGGGGCGCTGGAACCCAAGGCCGGGGTGGTGCAGAGCCAGGGGCAGTTCTTCGGGCAGGGCTTTCTCAACCACAGGGTGATGGTCGAAGGCGGGGTACTGGCTGAGGAGTGCGGGGCAATACTGACCGAGTTCTTCAAGGCCCGACGGGCCAAGGTTAAACCTTGACCGGCCTTTTCGCGGGCTTACATCGGCGGTGATTGTTCCGCCGGCTTGTCCTTGTTGACTGCAGGCACATGCAGGTTGCCCTCGGCCACCTGGCCTTCGAGCTGCGGCTGGGTCACCCAGGTGAGGATGTCGTAGTAGCGACGGATGTTGGCCACGAAGTGCACCGGCTCGCCGCCGCGGGCGTAGCCATACTTGGTCTTGCTGTACCACTGCTTTTGCGACAGGCGCGGCAGCATCTTCTTCACGTCCAGCCACTTGTTCGGGTTCAGGCCTTCACGCTTGGCGAGTGTGCGGGCGTCCTCGAGGTGGCCGCTGCCGACGTTGTAGGCGGCCAGGGCGAACCAGGTGCGGTCCGGCTCCTGAATGCTGTCGTCCAGTTGCTCCTTGATGAGCATGAAGTATTTCGCCCCACCCATAATGCTCTGCTTCGGGTCCAGCCGGTTGGACACGCCCATGGCCTGGGCGGTGCGCTGGGTCAGCATCATCAGGCCGCGTACGCCGGTCTTGGAGGTCACCTCGGGCTGCCACATCGATTCCTGGTAACCGATCGCCGCCAGCAGCCGCCAGTCGACCTGCTCGACCTTGGCGTAGCTCTTGAAGTGCTTTTCATACTTGGGCAGGCGCTGCTGCAGGTGCTGGGCGAAGGTGTAGGCACCGACGTAGCCAAGCACGTCCACATGGCCGTAATAACGGTCTTTCAGACGCTGAAGCGTGCCGTTCTTCTGCGCCTTGTCGAGAAACTCGTTGATCTCGTTGAGCAGGCTGTTGTCTTCGCCGGCCGCCACGGCCCAGCGCTGGTCGCGGGCATCACCCAGGTCGAAGGCCACGCGCACGTTGGAGAAGTACACCTGGTTCATCGCCAGCTCGTTGGAGTCGACCAGTGTCAGGTCGATCTGGCCTTCGTCGACCATGCGCAGCAGGTCGACCACCTCCACGGCGTCGGACTCTTCGTATTCAAGCGTCGGATACTGTTTCTTCAGTTCGGCCAGCTGTTCGGCGTGGCTGCTGCCCTTGAGCACCATGATCTTCTTGCCGATCAAGTCCTTGGGTTCGGTGGGGCGGGAGCGGCCGTTGCGGTAGATGACCTGGGGGGTGACTTCGAGATACGGGTGGGAAAATTTCGCCTGGGTGGTGCGTTGCTCGCTGCTGACCAGGCCGGCGGCGGCCAGCACCGGGCCGGAAGGCTTGCCCAACTGGTCGAAGAGATCGTCGAGGTTGTCGGCGGTCTCGATCTCCAGCTTGACGCCGAGATCGTCGGCGAAACGCTTGACCAGCTCGTATTCGAAACCGGTTTCGCCGTTGCGGTCCTGGAAGTAGGTGGCCGGGCTGTTGCGGGTTATGACGCGCAGCACGCCGTCCTCCTTCACGCGCTCGAGGGTGCTGGGTTTTTCAACACAGGCACCGAGCATCAGGAAGAGTCCGGTTGCGAAGAGCCATCTGGCGCAGCGCTGGCGCAAAGCAGTGTGGGCGAACATAGGTTGCAGTATACGCAAAGGACCGCCCGCGCCATATCTCGACAACCGGTAGCTTGTCTGGTAGCGGGTTTTGGGGTGCGAGGGGGAGGCGCGGGTTGTGGTGGGGCGGGGAGGTGTATGCCTTTGGAGGGTGGGGGAGCTGGGAGGTGCATGTCTTTGGAGGGAGGGTGTCCGAAAGATCGAGCGCCGCCCGCGCGGCGCTTCGCGGGCAAGCCCGCTCCCACATTTGTTTCGGGCCAGTGAGTCCTGCGGTATTTTCGCTCGCTCGCTTTGGTGCATGACGCAACATTGAGTCGCACACACCAGGCGGGCGCGCACAGAGGGCACATACATAACTGGCCCGAAACAAATGTGGGAGCGGGCTTGCCCGCGAAGCGCCGCGCGGGCGGCGCTCGATCTCACAGGCGCAAAAGAACCCCCGCCGAACAACAAAACTTGCGAGCCACCACCCGAAATCGGAAGCTAGGCCGTCCCCCATCCGGATAGCCCCATGGAACTACACATTCGCCTGGAGGGCCGCAAGGGCCTGGCCGAGCAGCTCTACCAGCAGCTGCGCAGCGCCATTGACAGCGGCCACCTGGCAGCCGGCACCCAGCTGCCTCCCACGCGCCTGCTGGCCGAGCAGTTGCGGATATCGCGCAAGACCGTGGCCGAAGCCTACTCGCGGCTGACCTACGACAACCTGCTCAGCGGCGTGGTCGGACGTGGCACCTTCGTCAGCCCACGCCGGGCCCTGCAAGCCAGCGACGTCGAGCCGATTGCCCTGGCCGCCGCCAGCAGCCTGGAACGCTGGCAGCAACGCGCCACCGTGCTCGGCCGCTCCGCCCTCGAGGCGCCCTCGCGTTACGACTTCGTCGGCGGCGTATCAGCCAAGAGCCAGTTTCCCTTCGATCAATGGCGTGCCTGCCTGCAGTACGCTCTGCGCTGCAGCCAGCGCCACAGCGAGCGCCAGTTCCCGGCCCAGGGCCTGCCCGAGCTGCGCGAGGCCATCGCCCATCACATTGCCTTCGCCCGCGGCGTACATTGCAGCGCCGCCGATGTGTTGGTGTGCAACGGCGCCCAGCAGGCGCTGGACCTGATCGCCCGGGTATTGATCGAACCCGGTACACGCGTGGCCATGGAGGATCCCGGCTACCCGCCGGCACGCCAGCTGTTTCTGGCGATGGGCGCCGATTTGCAGTCGGTGCCGGTGGACGATGAAGGGCTGTGCGTCGAGCAGATCGCTGACGGCACCCGGCTGATCTACGTGACGCCGTCACACCAGTTCCCGCTGGGCATGCCGATGAGCGAGCGGCGCCGACACGCCCTGCTCGCCCGCGCAGCCGAGTTGGGAGCACTGATCATCGAGGACGACTACGACTGCGAGTTTCGCTATCAGGGCCCGGCCAGCGATGCGTTGCAACGCCTGGATCGACATGGGCTGGTGGCCTATGTCGGCACCTTTTCCAAGACCTTGCTGCCGGAGCTGCGCCTGGGCTATGCCGTACTGCCACCCAGCGTCCTGCGCGCCGCCTGCGTGGCCAAGCACCTCAGCGACTGGCACAGCCCGAGCCTGCAGCAGTGGGCGCTGGCGCGCTTCATCGGCGAAGGGCACCTGAACCGCCATATTCGCCGCTGCCACGACATCTATGCCGCGCGGCGCGAACGAATCCTCGCACGCCTGGACAGCGACCTGGCGCCCTGGCTGAGCGCCGTACCGGCCAGCGCCGGCTTTCACCTCAGCGCCCTGGCCGCACCTGGAGTCGATGTGGAGTTGCTGGTCCGGCTGACACGCCGGGTCGAAGTCGGCGTCTATTCACTGGCGCCGTTCTTCAACGACGTGCCGGTGCGTCCGGGGCTGCTGATGGGCTTCGGCGCCATCGAGCGGCTGGACATCGACCCGGCGCTGGACCGCGTGCGCGACGCCCTGCAGCAGCTCAGTTGAGCGTCGTCGCCTGCAGCGAGTGCCCCCGCCGGGCCATGGCAGCGGCGTAGCCTTGGGGGGCAAAGCGTACGGTCACCAGCAGCATCGCCACCACGGTCAGCGTCAGTAAGGTCCAGGCCGCCTGGAAGTCGCCGGTGAACGCGCGCAGCCAGCCCGTCACATAAGGCACGGTGCCGGTGACGATGAAGCCGACACCCTGCACGAAAGCAGCCAGGCTCCCCGCCTCGCCCGGTGTTTTAAGATGCTCGAGGGTCAGGGTAAGACTCAGGCTGAAGCACGCACCCAGCCCCAGGCCGATCATCGCCACCCAAAGCCCCATGGCCTGGGTCGGCGCCAGCAGCAAACCGAGAAAGCCACCCAACTGGATTGCCAGCGCCAGCCACAGACCAGGCCGCCGGTCATGCAGGCGCCTCAGCAGCAAGGGTAGCCCCAGCGCGCCACTGACCTGGAAGATGGTCATCAACCCCACCAACTCACCACCCCCCTGAGCTGTACCGCCGTGCTCCAGGTGATAGGCCGGCAACCAGGCGACCATGCTGGTGTAGCCACCGTTGATCAGGCCGAAATACAGCGCCAGCAACCAGGCACGGCGATTACCGAACCAGTGGCCGCCGCTGGCCCCGGCCAGGTTAGGCGTGTCGTGGCGCGGGCGTAGCCAGGCCCAGCCGCACAGCGCAAGCAGCGCTGGTACTGCCCAGATACCCAGCCCCGCCTGCCAGCGCCCCGCTGCCTCGCTGACGGCCGGGCCGAGCACCGCAGCCAGGCCGCCGCCGCTCATCAACGCTGCAGAGTACAGCCCCATAGATGCCGCCAGGCGACTCGGGAACCAGCGATTGACCAGCCCGGGCATCATGCCCTGTACCACCGCCACTCCAACCCCGGCAACTGCCGCACTGGCGATCAACGCCCAAGCGCTGTCCAACTGCAGGCGCCACAGGCAGGCCACGGCAATCGCCAAAAGCCCTCCCAGCATCCCGCCGTGCTCGCTGATCCAACGCCGCAGCCAAGGCTGCAGCAAAGGCACCAGCCCCATGCACAGCACCGGTAGCGCCGTGAGCAACGCCGCTTGCTGGTAGCCAAGCCCGGTGCTGTTGCGCATGGGTTCGAGCAAGGGACCAATGCTGGTCAGGATCGGCCGCAGGTTAAGGGCCAGCAGGATCACCAGCAGCAGGTTCAACGCGCCTCTCATGCCGGGTTCGCCTGCCGCCACTGCTGGTACAGGCCGCCCTCGCCCTCGGGCTTGAGCGCCCGCAGTGGCAGGCTCTGCTGCTGCGGCGCACGTGCCATCTGCGCGTAGACCGCCGCCGTGGACAGCCCGTAAGGCTCGCCCTCGTCGTTGTCATAGGCAAACCATGCCCGCTCGATGCCGCACAGGTGCATGGCAGCCAGGCACATCGGGCACGGGTGGCCGCTGGCATAGACTTCAGCGCCGTCCAGACGCGACCGGCCCAAGGCCTGGGCGGCTTTGCGGATCGCCTGCAATTCGGCATGGGCGGTCGGGTCCTGGGTGCTGTGAATCTCGTTGACCGCACGGGCCACGACCTGGCCCTGATACACCAGTACTGCACCGAACGGGCGGCCACCCGCCTCGATATTGGCGCGGGCCAGCGCCAATGCTTCACGCATGAAGGTTTCGTTGGACATGAATCGATACTCCTCGAACAACAGGCAGCCATTATCCCGGCTGCTGGCGCGCGGCAGAAATGAAGAGATTGGATGCAGGTCAGTGGCCGCACGAATGCCGGCATTGGTCTCCCGGCAAATAGCGGGATTGGCTATCGGGCCCTGCAGGCAACGGCGCTACGCTGGCACCACGAATCACCCCTGACTTGAACTGACTGGAGAATCACCATGCACGATCGAATCGAATGGGCCAGGCACGCCCCTGAAGCCTACAAGGCCATGGTCGGCCTGGAGCAGGTCCTGGCCAAGTGCGGCCTGGAGCATTCACTGCTCGAACTGGTGCGCCTGCGCGCCTCGCAGATCAACGGCTGCGCCTATTGCGTGAACCTGCACGCCAACGATGCGCGCAAGGCGGGCGAAACCGAGGCACGCTTGCAGACCTTGAGCGTCTGGCAGGAAACCCGTTTCTTCACGCCCCGTGAGCGCGCCGCGCTGGCCTGGCTGGAAAGCCTCACCCGCTTGCCTGAACGCGGTGCGCCGCAGGCCGAATACGAAGCGCTGCTGGAGCATTTCGAACCGAGCGAGGTCGCCAACCTGACCCTGGCGATCGCTACCATCAATGCTTGGAACCGCTTTGGTGTCGGCTTTGCCATGGTGCCGGCTTGAGGTGGAGCCTTTGGGGCCGCCATGCGGCCCAGGCCATCTATGGGTTCACGCCCAGCCGGGTCCGATAACTCCCCGGACTCTGCCCCGTCCACTTCTTGAATGCACGATGAAAGGCGCTGGGTTCCTGGAACCCGGTCTGCTCGGCGATCTCGGCAATGCTCAACTGCCCCTCGCGCAATCGCTCGAACGCCATGGCCCGGCGCACTTCGTCCTTGATCTGCTGGTACGAGCGCCCCTCGCGCTCCAGTTGCCGGCGAAAGGTACTGGCGCTCAGGCCCTGGCGCTCGGCCATGGCAGTCAGGGTCGGCCACTGTCCGTAGCCACGGCTGCGCAGATGGCGATAAACCTCCGCCACCAGGTCGCCTTGGTTGCGAAAACGGATCACCAGGCCCTGTGGCGCGCTGCGCAGGAAGGTCTTGAGCGCGGCCAGGTCCTGCACCACCGGCAGGCGCAACCAGGCACTGTCGAACTCCACTTCGGTCCGCCCGCTGCCCAAGCGCAGGTCCGGTCCCCACAGCAGCGTGTCGTCGTCCTGCGCGGGGCGCGCCACGGCCAGCTCGGTGCGGTCGATGCTGATGCGTCTTCCAGCCAGCCAGCACAGCAGGCCGACGACCAGCACCAGAAAGGTTTCCTCGGCATAGACCCGGGTCAGAGGATCGCCGATGTTCGATTGCACGCTGATCACCGCACGCCCGCCGCGCACCGCAAAACTGCCGCGCAAATCGCGCAGGAACAGTGCGAAATTGCCCAGGCACTGGCGCAGGGCCTTTTCCAGGGTCAGCTCCTGGATCAAGCCACGGCAGATCAGGGCAAAGCTACCCATCGGCATGCCATGGCTGTCGAGACGGAAAAACTCGTCGTCCAGGTCTTCGATCAGCGCCAGCCACAGCCGGGCAAACGCCTTGGCCGGCACCCGCGCCTGGGGCTGGGCCAGCAGCGCCGGGTCGATGCCGACCGCACGCAGTTGCGCATCGCGCGCCTCGGGGCGATCGCGCAGGGCGTGGAGCATGGCATTGAGAAAGTACACCGCGACCGAATCGCTTTCGCGCATGACGGATATCCGCTGTCTATGCTGAGTGGCAAAAAATGCCAGGTTGACTGAGCAGTTTCGGCATAGGCCCTTTCTCGGCCTTTGCCTAGACTCGGAGCCCATCCGCAACGGTCGCCATTCTCGCAGAGCCCGGCACCGTCCCGCCACGCCTTCGCAATCGGAGCTATATATGAGCAGCGCAGAAATCTACGTCGTCAGTGCAGTGCGTTCGGCCATCGGTGGTTTTGGTGGTTCACTCAAGGACCTGCCGCTGGCCGACCTCGCCACCGCCGTAACGCGCGCTGCCATCGAGCGCTCGGGCGTGGCCGCCGAGCAGATCGGCCATGTGGTGATGGGCAACGTGATTCCGACCGAGCCCCGCGACGCCTACCTGGGCCGAGTGGCGGCGATGAACGCCGGCATTCCCAAGGAAACCCCGGCATTCAACGTCAACCGCCTGTGCGGGTCGGGCCTGCAGGCTATCGTATCCGCCGCCCAGGGCCTGCTGCTGGGCGATACCGACATTGCCCTGGCGGCTGGCGCCGAGTCCATGAGCCGCGGCCCTTACCTGCTCCCGCAAGCCCGTTGGGGTGCGCGCATGGGTGACCTGCAGGGCATCGACTACATGGTCGGCATCCTGCAGGATCCATTCGAAGGCTTCCACATGGGTATCACCGCCGAGAACGTCGCCGCCAAGCACGGCATCACCCGTGAAATGCAGGACGAACTGGCGTTGACCAGTCAGCGTCGCGCCGCCCGCGCCATCGCCGAAGGCCGCTTCGACAGCCAGATCGTGCCGATCGAACTGAAAACCCGCAAAGGCAGCGTGCAGTTCGCCATCGATGAGCACGTGCGCGGGGATGTCAGTGCCGAACAGTTGGCGGGGATGCGCACCGCGTTCAAGAAAGACGGCAGCGTCACCGCTGGCAATGCCAGCGGGATCAACGACGGCGCCGCTGGCCTGGTCCTGGCTACTGGCGATGCGGTGCACCGCCTGGGTCTCAAGCCGCTGGCACGGCTGGTGGCCTACGCCCATGCCGGGGTCGAACCTGAGCTGATGGGCCTGGGCCCGATCCCGGCCACGCGCAAGGTGCTGGAAAAAGCCGGCCTGTCGGTCAACGACCTGGACGTGATCGAATCCAACGAAGCCTTCGCCGCACAGGCCTGCGCCGTGGCCCAGGCATTGGGCTTCGACCCGGAAAAGGTCAACCCCAACGGTTCGGGCATCTCGCTGGGCCACCCGGTCGGCGCCACCGGCGCGATCATCGCCACCAAGGCCATTCACGAGTTGCAGCGTATCCAGGGCCGCTATGCGCTGGCCACCATGTGCATCGGCGGCGGCCAAGGCATCGCCGTAGTCTTCGAGCGCGTGTGACGGGAGCATCGACATGACCATTCAACAGATCGCCGTGATCGGCGCCGGTACCATGGGCAACGGCATCGCCCAGGTGTGCGCGATAGCCGGTTTCCAAGTGTTGCTCATCGATGTCAGTGACGCTGCGCTGGAGCGCGGTGTCGCCACACTGAGCAAGAACCTGGAGCGCCAGGTCAGCAAGGGCACCCTTGAGGCGGACAAAGCCGAAGCAGCCAGGACACGCATCCGCACCAGTACCGACTACGCACAGCTGTCGAGCGCGCAACTGGTGATCGAGGCCGCCACCGAAAACCTGGCGCTCAAGCAGCGCATCCTCCAGCAGGTGGCCGCCAGTGTCGCTGCACAGTGCCTGATCGCCACCAATACCTCCTCGCTGTCGGTCACTCAGCTGGCCGCCAGCATCGAGCACCCTGAGCGGTTCATCGGCGTGCATTTCTTCAACCCGGTGCCGATGATGGCCCTGGTCGAGGTCATCCGTGGCCTGCAGACCAGCGACACGACCTACGCCCAGGCGCTGCTGGTCACCGAGAAACTGGGCAAGACACCGATCACTGCGGGCAATCGCCCGGGCTTCGTGGTCAACCGCATCCTGGTGCCGATGATCAATGAAGCGATCTTCGTGCGTCAGGAGGGACTGGCCAGCGCCGTGGATATCGACACGGGCATGCGCCTGGGCTGCAACCAACCGATCGGCCCGCTGGCCCTGGCCGACCTGATCGGCCTGGACACCCTGCTGGCGATCATGGAGGCCTTCCACGAGGGCTTCAACGACAGCAAGTACCGCCCTGCACCGCTGCTCAAGGAGATGGTTGCCGCCGGATACCTCGGGCGCAAGAGCGGCCGTGGTTTCTTCACCTACTGAGGAGCGCGCGCCATGCCAGTCACTGCTGCCCTGCGCTGCGCCAATTTCGAGGAACGCCGCGACAGGGCCATGGCGCTGTTCGCCGAAAAAGGCTTCGGCCAGGTCAGCATGCGCGAGCTGGCCGCGCATGTCGGGCTGACGGCGGGCTCGCTGTACCACCATTTCCCGAGCAAGCAGGACTTGTTGTTCGACCTGATCGAGGAACTGTACGAAGAACTGCTGGCTACGCTCGACCAGGGCCGCCGGGCACTGGCCCGGGGCAAGCCGGCACTGCCTGGCCTGATTGCCGCACACTGGCAACTGCATGCAGAACGGCCCTTGCAGTTTCGTCTGGCAGAGCGGGATTTCTGCTGCCTGAGCGAGGCTCAGCAGAGACGCCTGGGCGAGCTGCGCCAGGACTACGAAACCGGGCTGTTGCAACTGGTCGCGCCCAAGGCGCGGCATGGCGGCGAGGTGCTGGCAGCGGCCGGCCATGTGCTGGGCAGCTTGCTGAACCAGCTGCCGGGCGTTCTGCAAGCGCGTGGCGTGCCCGAGCTGCAAGGCGTCGGGCTGATGGAGAGCCTGGTGGCGGGCGGGATAGAGCGAGCGTTGGTGTGAACGGTACGCGCTTCGCGTCCCGCTCACACCACCCTCTGCGTCAGGACGCCGCCGAAGCTTCCTCGCCCACCACTTCACGCGCTGCGTAGCGCTGCGCCAGCACCGCACACACCATCAGCTGGATCTGGTGGAACAGCATCAGCGGCAGGATCATCGCGCCGATCCCGCTCCCCACGAACAATACCTGAGCCATCGGCACCCCGGTGGCCAGGCTCTTCTTCGAGCCGGCAAACAGGATGGTGATGCGGTCTTCGACGCTGAAGCCCAGCACGCGCCCCAGCAAGCGGGTACCGAGCAGCACCACTGCCAGCAACACGCCGCAGGCGACGAACAGACCCAGCAAGTGCTGCGGCGAGACGGTACTCCACAAGCCCGTCACCACCGCTTCACTGAACGCGGTATAGACCACCAGCAGGATCGAACCCTGGTCGACGATCTTCAGCCAGCGTGCATTCTTCTTGACCCAGGCGCCGATCCAGCGACGGGCGATCTGCCCGGCCACGAAGGGCACCAGCAACTGCAAGGTGATCTTCAGTACTGCATCGAGCCCCGAACCGGTATCGCCGTCAGCACCCAGCAACAGCATCACCAGCAACGGCGTAAGGAAGATACCCAGCAGGCTGGAGGCCGCCGCGCTGCAGATCGCTGCCGGGACATTCCCACGTGCCAGCGAAGTGAAGGCGATGGCCGATTGCACGGTCGCCGGCAAGGCACACAGGTACAGCAAGCCCAGGTACAGCTCGTTGCCCACCAGCGGCACGAACAGGGGCTTGAACGCCAGGCCCAGCAACGGGAACAGGACGAAGGTGCACGAGAACACCAGGATGTGCAGGCGCCAGTGGCCGGCCCCGGCGATGATCGCCTCGCGGGACAGCTTGGCGCCGTGCAGGAAGAACAGCAGGGCAATCGCCAGGTTGGTCAGCCAGCCAAAGGCGACCGCGCCGTCACCCGAGCAGGGCAGCAAGGTGGCAAGCAGGACCACCGAGAGCAGGGTCAGGGTGAATTTATCGAAAAGCATGCGCAGGTACTTCATGAAGTGTCCGTCTTGTCATGGTGCAAGGCCTGACGATAAGGTCTGCGCTCTCTCGGCGCTAACGCCGGAACCCCCGCCAGTGTCGCTGAACGGACATTGGCCCTCTTCCAGGCAAGGAAACCTATCGATGTACAGCCTACGCCCCGTCCTGCTCACCCTGGCCCTGGCGGTGTCCGCCCCCCCTGCGCTGGCCGACGACCTGCAACGCCAGGTCGACGCCATCGTCCAGCCACTGATGCAGGCACAACACATTCCCGGCATGGCCGTGGCGGTCTACGCCAACGGCCAGGCGCACTACTTCAGCTACGGCGTGGCCGACAAGGACGACAACCGGCCTGTGACCCACGACACGCTTTTCGAGGTCGGCTCGGTGAGCAAGACCTACACCGCCACCCTCGTCGCCCTGGCCAGCGCCCAAGGCAAGCTCGACCTCGATGCCCCGGCCAGCCGCTACCAGCCAGCGCTGGCGAAGTCGGACCTGGGTACGGCGAGCGTGCTGGAGCTGGGCGCCTACAGTGCCGACTGCCTGCCCTTGCAGTTCCCCGACGCGGTGGCCAACGACGCGCAGGCGTTGGTGTTCCTCCAGCAATGGCAGCAGAAAACCGAGCGCGGCACCCGCCGTTGCTATTCCAATCCGAGCCTGGGACTGTTCGGCAACCTCGCGGCGCAGGCGCAGAAGCGCCCGTTCGCCGAACTGATGCAGCAAGGCCTGCTCCCGGGCCTGGGCCTGAAGCACACCTACCTGCAGGTCCCGGCAGCAGAACGCGGCCACTACGCCCAGGGCTACGACGCCAATGAGCGCCCGATTCGCGTAAGCCCTGGCGCCTTCGCCGACGAAGCCTACGGCATCAAGACCAGCGCTACCGACATGCTCACCTACCTGCGCGCGCAACTCGATCCACAGGGATTGTCGGCGGATATGGCCAAGGCGATCGCCATTACCCATGGCGGCTACTTCCAGGTGGGCGACATGACCCAGGGCCTGGGCTGGGAACGCTACCCCTACCCGGTCGCACTCGACACCCTGATCAAGGGCAATGGTGTGCAGATGATCCGTGAGCCGCAAATCGCTACACGGCTGCAACCCGCACAACCGGCCGGCCCGGCGTACTGGTACAACAAGACCGGGGCCACTACCGGGTTCGGTGCCTACGTCGCCTTTGTGCCGAGCAAGGACATGGCCATCGCGCTGCTCGCCAATCGCAATTACCCCAACGATGAACGGGTCCGTGCAGCCCACGCGATCCTGTCTGCCGTAGCTCCTTGAGTGCCATGCATTTCAAGGTGTTTGCGTAGAGGCTGAGAGGGGTTCGCCGAGAGCTTTTTAGCGCCTATGAGATCGAGCGCCGCCCGCGCGGCGCTTCGCGGGCAAGCCCGCTCCTACATTTGTTTCGGGCCAATGAATCCTGTGGCATTTTCGCGCGACCCCTTTGGCGCACGGCGCGTTACCGAGTCGTACACACCAGGCGGTCGCGCGCCTGTGGCACAGGCATAACTGGCCCGAAACAAACTGTAGGGGCGGCGGTTCGGCGCTCCGACTTGCCCGCGAAGCGCCGCGCGGGCGGCGCTCGATCTCGTAGGCGCTGAAAAGCTTCAGGCAAGCACCTGTCAGCCCTCACGCAATCACATGCGAACACCTTGAAAGGGATGGGTGTGAGAACCCGCTATCCATTTGCAGTTCAACGGCTGCCATGGCAGCTGTGCGTGGGCAGGCTTGCGCCTGGCCGGCTGATTGATCTCTATGGACCGGCCTCTCACCCCACGTAACAGCTGCCACCCATTTGACAGCGAGCTTGTCCTAGCCCAACACCTCGCGCAATCTCGCCCGATCCACCTTCCCGTGCCACCAGGCAATCGCCAGGCACGCCACGCAATTGCCCACCACATTGGTCACCGACCGGCATTTCATCAGCCGCTCCACGCCAATCAGCAAGCCGATGCTCTCCAGCGGCACGATGTCCAGCACGCTCAAGGTCGCCGCCAGGGTGACGAAGGCCGAGCCAGCCACGCTGGTCGAGCCGAGCGAGGTGAACAGGCTGACCAGCACGATGGTCGCCAGCAGCGATGGGTTCAGGTCGATATGCCCCAGCTGTGCAAGAAACAGCACGGCAACCATCAGGTACAGGCTCGAGCCGTTGAGGTTGAAGCTGTAGCCGGCCGTGAGGGTCAGGCGCAGGGTCTGGCTGTCGCAACCAGCCGCTTCGAGCTTTTCCACCAGACGCGGCAGGGCGGCCACCGACGAGCCGGTCGAGATCACCAGCAACAGTTCTTCCTTGATGTAGCCCACCAGCCGCGCCAGGCGACAGCCGAGCAGGCGCATCACCAGCAGCGGCACCAGCAGCAGGTAGGCCAGGCACGCGGCGTAGGCGGCAATGACGAACTTGGCCAGGGGAATGGCGGCGTCCAGGCCGTACTTGCCGATGATGAAGGCGATGGCACCAAACGCGGCCAGCGGCGCGAAGCTGACGATCAGGCGCATGATGCGGAACATCCAGGCCATGGTCCGGTCGAGCTGGCGGGCCAGGCGTCGGCCGGTTTCGCCGCTGCGCCCCAGCAGCAGGCCGCACACCAGCGCGGCCAGCAGCACCTTGAGGATCGGGCTTTCTTCCAGCGAGTCGAGCAGCAGGGTGGGCAGGCGCGAGAGCATCGGGCCGTCGCCGGCCAGCAGCGGCACCGACCACACGTGGCTGGAGCTTTCCAGGCCGGCGCCGGGCCGCAGCAACAGGGCGACAACCAGGCCGATCAGCAAGGACAGCAACGACATCAGTTGCCAATAGGCCATGGCCTTGAGGCCCAGGCGCGCTGTGGAGCGGTAGTCGCTCAGGGCGGCGGTGCTGGAGCAGACCAGGATGAACATCACCACCGGGGCGCAGACGCCGATGATGGAGATGAACAGGTCACTGAGCGGCTTCATCTGCACCGCCAGGTCCGGCTGCCAGACGCCCAGCAGCGCACCGGCCAGCAGGGCGAGCAGGAGCAAGGCAAGATCGGAGCGGGGACGGTTGCGGATCATGGACGGGTTTGTTCTTGGTTTTTGGCGATTCTAGCGTGAATGATGCGGGGGCTGTGCGGGTCTTGGATCGAGCCGTCTGTTGGCCCACCACCTGATAAATCTGTCAGTTTCGCGGGCAGGGGTGCATCCCTACTATCACCGAACAGCTTGCGAAGCATGGCTCAAGGCGGCTCGTATTTGACGCCTCACAGATAATGGTGAGCAACATGGATGCGCCAGCGGTGAACGCAGGTACTCCTGGGGTCCGGGTGATCGAGGGTCGTGGCCTGGCTGTACGCGATATCGCTGGCTATCGCCATCCGACGCTGGCGCAGGCCTTGGCCTGGCGTATCACCCGGCACAGGCATGATGCCGTCAGCCGTCGCAGCGAAAGTCGTGATCCGCGCCTGCATGTCGAGGGGCGGGTGAACTTCGCGTGGCAGTCCTCGTTGGGCGGTGTCACTGTGCGCACCCAGAATGCCGACGCCGGTATTTGCCTGCGCCTGAATGATGTGCAAGGCCGACCGCTGTTGGCGCTGAGCCGGATCCGGCTGGGCGAGCGGGGTGATGAGGATGTTGGCGAGGCGGTCGTGGACCGCTTTCATTACGAGCCTGTGAACCTGCCCGGCCGTTTGCTGGGCGTGACCGAGCAGGTCATGGCGGGTGCCGAACGTTGCAGCGAACGACTGATTTATGCAGAGGCAACCCAGGCCAGTAGAGATCGTAATCTGGCGGGCCTATGCAACCGTCACTACGACCCGGCCGGGTTGTTGCAGTTGGACGAGGTCGCCCTGACGGGCGAACCTCTGGTTTCTCGCCGGCGTTTGCTGGCATCCGCGGATGATGCAAACGCACAGGCCGACTGGCAGGGCGAAGACGCCTCGGCGTGGGAGGCACTGCTGGCGCCGCCGGGCGAGGCATATGTCAGCCACACGAGGCGGGATGCGACAGGCCTGCCCGTGAGCGCGACCGATGCCTGCGGCCACAGGCAGCGCCTGGCCTATGACCTGGCCGGGCATTTGCTGGGCAGTTGGCTCACGCTGCAGGGAAGGCCTGAACAGCCGATCGTCGCGGTGTTGCACTACTCGGCGGGCGGACACAAACTGCATGAAGCGCATGGCAACGGCATCAGCACCAGGTTCACATTCGATCCCCGCAGCCTGCAGCTGACGGGGATTTTGGTGCAGCGTCCGGCCAGTGCTCCTTCCGGTGCCCGGACCTTGCAGCACCTGCGTTACAGTCATGATCCCGTGGGTAATGTGCTGCGTGTTCGCAACGAGGCCGAGGCCGCACGCTATTGGCGCAACCAGAACGTCATGGCCGAGGGCGCCTACGTCTACGACAGCCTGTATCAGCTGATCGAGGCCAGTGGCCGGGAAATGGCCGGTGCTGCTCGGCAGGGCACTCGGCTACCTGAACTTCGCGTACCGGTCGATCAGACGGTCTACAGCCGCTACACCCGTCATTACTGCCACGACAGCGGCAACAACCTGACGCATATGCACCATCGTGCGCCTGCCTCCGGCAATGACTACAGCGTGCAACTGACCGTTTCCGACCGAAGTAACCGCGCGGTGCTGGCTCAGCCAGGACTGCTGCCCGGCGAGGTGGATGCACTGTTCGACGCTGCTGGCCACCAGTGTGCGCTGCTTCTCGGCCAGCCGTTGCAGTGGACTGCGCGCGGTGAGCTGTCGCGGGTTTCGCCGATTCAGCGTGACGAAGGCGCGGATGATTGCGAGTGGTACCGCTATGCGGCGAATGGCACGCGCCTGTTGAAGGTCACAGCGCAGGCCAGTGCAACTGCACGAACGGAGCGAGTGGTGTATCTGGATGGCCTGGAGTTGCGCAGCAAGTGGGTTGCCCAGGCGGAGCTCGAGCAACTGCAGGTGATCACTGTGGCCGCGGGTGGCGGTGCCGAGGTGCGGGTACTGCACTGGTCGAGTGGCAAGCCGGCTGAGCTCGAGAACGATCAACTGCGTTACAGCTATCACGACCTGATCGGCAGCAGTGGCCTGGAAGTGAATGGGCGAGGTGACGTGATCAGCCTGGAAGAGTACTACCCCTATGGCGGCACGGCGGTGTGGGCGGCGCGCAGCCGACTCGAGGCGAGTTTGAAGACGATCCGTTATTCTGGAAAAGAGCGTGATGCGACGGGTTTGTATTATTACGGAAGTCGCTATTACCTGCCTTGGGCGGGGCGTTGGTTAAGTGCGGATATGCTGGATGATGATGGGAAAGCGGTGGATGGTTTGAATCTGTACCGGATGGTTGGGAATAACCCGATGACGCTGCATGACCCGGATGGGCGCGAGGGAAAAAAGGGGTACATTTATCTACCAGTGGTGGGTAATGATACGGTGCAAATGGCGGTGGGGGATAATTTCAATCGCTATGTCAAGGGACGGGATTTAAGGCCTGTTATTTTGCCCGATCGCACAGCAAAGAAGGCGTTCGAAGGGTTGAAGCCTCAGTATATTCTTGGGGCTAGAAGTGAATTGGAACGGGCTGAAAATTTGCGGCGTATGGCGCGTGCGGGGGCACTCCCTGCTACGACGCAATCGGCCTACTTGGAGGAGGCCGAGTATATAGAGAACGAGGTGAACATTAGGCTGAAAGTTCTAAAGCGCTTGAAAGTGCACAGTAACGCCGAAAGTGGATTGCTCTCAAGGCTCGCGCCCGGCGGAAGTAAACTGTACATATCGGCCCATGGGGAGGCTGGGAGCGGTAGGTTAGCGGCGACATACAGTCCAGAGAGTGCTGAGATTTGGTCCGACGATCTGGCGCAGGAGCTTGAAGCCGGAGGACTACCCAAAGATTTTCAGGATATTCGAGTCTCCGCGTGCTGGAGCGCTAATGCGGTCGAGATAGAATCTTTCGATTCGGATGAAATAGACAGATCCGCTTTTGTTGCTACGGCTGTAGGTGATGGAGATGATCAATCAGGGCCATCTACCACTCCTCGGCCCTTCAACGTCATGCTGCATAGCGAGCTCACAAAGAAAGGCTTCAGCAAAATTAGCGTGACCGGCTACTCTGGGACATTATGGACTTACCCAGACGGGAAGCACTACGTCAGTGTGTTGAGGTCAGCAGACGGCATAACTACTTTGAGTGCACGCCGATCCAGCGTGAAACGTGTCCACCCAAAGCCCAAGTCTAACTGATCGAAATAACGACGTTCCCGGTTGCACCACGCCAAGGGTATTCAGCGCGCCGATCCTCCGGGGCGCTCGACAGTTGCCAACCCCCTCCCACACCACCCCATGCATGCGCCACAATGCCCCTCGCCACCCGCCCCTGGAGCCTGCATGGAACTTCGTCACCTTCGTTACTTCGTCATGGTCGCCCAGGAAAAGCACTTCACCCGTGCTGCCGCGCGGCTGAACATGCAGCAGCCGCCGCTCAGCCAGCAGATCCGCGCACTGGAGCAGGAGCTGGGCTTCGACCTGTTCATCCGCCATGCCAAGGGTGTCGACCTGACCGCTGGCGGCGAGGTGTTCCTGCAGGAGGCGCTGGACATCCTGCAACGGGTCGAGAACGGTGCGCAGAAGGCCGCGCGCACGGCCAAGGGCATCGAAGGCAATCTCAAGGTCGGCTTCACCAGCTCGGCAGCGTCCCATCCACTGATCCCCCGCATCATCCGGCGTTACCGCGACCTCTACCCGGACGTCGATATCGCCCTGCACGAAGGCAACGCCCGCGAGCTGACCGACGAGGTGAGCGACGACAGCGTCGATATCGGCATCCTTCGCGCACCGGTCGATCGCCCACGGGGCATCGCCTATCACCGGTTGCTCAACGAAGAGCTGGTGCTGACCCTGCCGGTCGGTCATCGCCTGCTCGACAGCGGTGCGGCCATTGCCCTCAAGGACCTGGCCGACGAGCCGTTCATCCTGGTGCGCCGTCCGGGGGCGCCGGGGATGTACGCCAATTTGCTGCAGGCCTGTCGTAATGCGGGATTCGAGCCGAAGGTGGCGTTCGAGGTCGAGCGCATGCTGACCAACGTCAGCCTGGTGGCCGCCGGTGCCGGGGTGTCGGTGGTGCCGACTTCGATGCGCGGCTTTCACGAACACAGCGTGGCCTACCGGCCAATCCGCGACGCCCGGCCACGGCTGGCGGCGCCCATTACCTTGCTGTGCCGGCAGGACAACCCGTCGCCGCAGGCGGTGAATTTCGTGGCGTTGGCGCGGGAGCTGGGCAGCGAGTTGCGCCGTGAACGACGGGAGGCCGGTGGTGCTGCGTTAGCTACAGGCTAATGACAAAGCGGCGCCCGGCTAACAAGGGCTGGGCGCTGGGAGGGTAGGGTGGTGGCAACACTGCAAGGCCTGTGGCGAAGCGATTTTGGCCGGCAGGCTTGTGGTGGCTGTTCCGGCCTCATCGCGGGACAAGCCCGCTCCCACAGGTGTTCCGCAGGTTTCGGAATCGTCGGGGCACCTGTGGGAGCGGGCTTGTCC
>NZ_JBNFMU010000184.1:0-26433 GCF_049942315.1 Pseudomonas wayambapalatensis | reverse complement strand
GCGGCGGTTCGGCGCCCCGACTGGTCCCGCGAACACGGGCGTAGCCCGTGCCAGGCAGCGCGGTGTCGTTTTCGCGGGTAAACCCGCTCCTACAATGGGAGCGGCTACCCAGGCTATTGCCCAACAGCCCGCAACCATTTGTTACAAGTAAATGCTAATCTGCAGCCCCCTCCCTCCGCTGCCGTTGGCCCCTGATGTCTGAGTCCGCACCGTCGCTGTTGCGTCACCACCGTCCTTTCATCGCCTTCTGGCTTGCGCGGGTCTTCACCGCCAGCGGCTTCCAGATGCTCACCGTGGCCATCGGCTGGCACCTCTACCAGCTCACCGGCAACGTCCTGGACCTGGGCCTGGTCGGCCTGGTCGAGTTTGCCCCCCGGGTGCTGTTCATGCTGCACACCGGGCATGTGGCAGACCGCTACGACCGGCGCAAGGTCGCCGCCCTGTGCCAGTGCCTGCAAGGGCTCATCGCCCTGGCCCTGGCGCTGGGCAGTGCCACCGACAGCGTCACCCGCGAACTGATCTTCGTGCTGGCGTTCCTGCTCGGTGCCACTCGCTCCTTCGAGATGCCCGCAACCCAGGCACTGCTGCCCAACGTGGTGCCGCCGGGGCTGTTCCCGCGCGCCGTCGCTGCGTCGGCGTCGGCGACCCAGGCAGCGACCATCGTCGCCCCGGCGGTCGGCGGCCTGCTGTACGCCTTCGGCAGCATCTGGGTGTATGGCCCGACCGTATTGCTGTACGCCATCGCCTGCCTGCTGATGCTCACCCTCGATTCGCGCCAGCAAACACCTCAACGCGGCCGTGCCAGCCTGGAGTCGCTGCTGGCCGGCATCCGCTTCATCCGCAGTCGCCCGGACATCCTCGGCGCCATCTCGCTTGACCTGTTCGCCGTGCTGCTGGGCGGTGCCACGGCGCTGCTGCCGGTGTTCGCCAAGGATATCCTGCTCACCGGCGCCTGGGGCCTGGGCCTGCTGCGCTCGGCCCCGGCGGTGGGCGCCTTGTTGATGTCGCTGTGGCTGGCGCGCTTCCCGGTGGAGCGCAAGGTCGGCCGGACCATGTTCACCGCCGTGGGTGTGTTCGGCGTGGCGACCATCGCCTTCGGCCTGTCGACCTCGTTCTGGTTCTCGCTGGCGGTGCTGGTGGTACTGGGCGCGGCGGACATGATCAGCATGGTCATCCGCAGTGCTTTCGTGCAGTTGGAGACACCGGATGAAATGCGCGGCCGGGTCAGCGCGGTGAACGGGCTGTTCATCGGCGCCTCGAATCAGCTCGGCGAGTTCGAATCCGGGGTCACTGCGCACTGGTTTGGCACAGTTCCGGCGGTGGTGCTGGGTGGCGTGGGCACGCTGGTGGTCACTGGCGTGTGGATGAAGCTGTTCCCGACCCTGGCCAACCGCGACCGCATGCACAATCCGCATTAGTCTTCATGGGGCTGCCTGGCAGCCCTTTCGCGGCACCAGGCCGCGCCGACAGCGGGCGCCACGCCACAAAGACCAACAGCCATAGGCCCCCGCCCCCCATGCTGGTATGATGCGCGGCTTTTTTCCGCCCCCACAAAACCACGGCAACCGGTACGGTCTGTGCTTTGCTGATGGGGTCGAATACATTCACGGCGCCGCGGCGCCATGGGAGCAGGCATGCTGGAAAGGCTGTTTCAACTAAAAGCACACAACACCAACGTGCGCACCGAGATCCTCGCGGGCGTCACCACCTTCCTGGCGATGGCCTACATCCTGTTCGTCAACCCGAGCATCCTCGGCGAAACCGGCATGGACAAGGGCGCGATCTTCGTCGCCACCTGCCTGGCCGCGGCCATCGGCTCGGTCACCATGGGCCTGATCGCCAATTACCCGATCGCCCTCGCTCCGGGCATGGGCCTGAACGCCTTCTTCACCTACACCGTGGTCCTGCACATGGGCCACACCTGGCAGGTGGCACTGGGCGCGGTATTCCTCTCGGCAGTGCTGTTCTTCCTGCTGTCGATCTTCCGTATCCGCGAGTGGATCGTGAACAGCATCCCGCTGCCGCTGCGCTCGGCGATCGCTGCGGGCATCGGCCTGTTCCTGGCGCTGATCGCCCTGCACAACGCTGGCATCGTCGTCGATAACCCGGCCACCCTGGTGGGCCTGGGCGACCTCAAGCAGCCTGCACCGATCCTTGCCACCCTCGGTTTCTTCCTCATCGTCGGCCTAGAGTCGCTGAAAGTGCGCGGCGCCGTGCTGATCGGCATCCTCGCCGTGACCGTGGTGTCGATCCTGGTGGGGGCCAGCCAGTTCGGCGGCATCGTTTCCATGCCGCCGTCGCTGGCCCCGACCTTCCTGCAACTGGACATCAAGGGCGCGTTGGACGTCGGGCTGATCAGCGTGATCTTCGCCTTCCTGTTCGTCGACCTGTTCGACAACTCCGGCACCCTGATCGGCGTGGCCAAGCGCGCCGGGCTGATGGGCAAGGACGGCCACATGCCGAAAATGGGCCGTGCGCTGATCGCTGACAGCACCGCAGCCATGGCCGGCTCGCTGCTGGGCACCTCGACCACCACCAGCTATATCGAATCGGCCGCAGGCGTGAGTGCCGGCGGACGCACCGGCCTGACCGCCATCGTGGTGGCCGTGCTGTTCCTGCTGGCCCTGTTCTTCGCGCCCCTGGCCGGTAGCGTGCCGGCCTACGCCACCGCGCCGGCACTGCTGTTCGTTGCCGTGCTGATGGCCTCGGGCCTGGCCGAGATCAACTGGGACGACGTCACCGAGGCCGCGCCGGTGGTGGTCACCGCCCTGGCCATGCCACTGACCTATTCGATTGCCAACGGCATCGCCTTCGGCTTCATCGCCTGGACCGCCATCAAGCTGATCTCCGGTCGTCACCGCGACCTGAACCCGGCCCTGGTGATCCTGTCCATTCTGTTCGTCATCAAGCTGGGCTGGTTCAACGCATGAGTGCCGTCTTCGACCCTTCGCAATACACGACCCAACTGCAGGCCAAGGTCGAGCGCCTGCGCGAGCTGCTGGCGCCCTTCGATGCACCGCAACCTGCAGTGTTCGAGTCGCCGCGCGAGCACTATCGCCTGCGCGCAGAGTTCCGCCTGTGGCGCGAAGAGGGTCAACGCCACTACGCGATGTTCGCCCCGGGCGAAAAGCACAAGGCAATTCTGATCGACGACTTCCCTATCGCCAGCCAGCGCATCAATGACCTGATGCCCCGCCTGAAGGCCGCCTGGCAGGGCAACGAAGACCTGAGCAATCGTCTGTTCCAGGTCGAGTTCCTGACCACACTGGCTGGCGATGCCATGGTCACCCTGTGCTATCACCGCCCGCTCGACCAGGCCTGGGAAGCCGCCGCGCAGCAACTGGCCGCGCAACTGGGCGTCAGCGTGATCGGTCGCTCCAAGGGCAAGCGCGTGGTGATCGGTCGTGACTATGCCGTGGAGAAACTCGATATCGCCGGCCGCACCTTCAGCTACCGCCAGCCTGAAGGCGCCTTCACCCAGCCCAACGGCGCGGTGAACCAGAAGATGCTCGGCTGGGCCTGCGAGGCGATGGGCGAGCGCAGCGACGACCTGCTGGAGCTGTACTGCGGCAACGGCAACTTCACCCTGCCCCTGGCCACCCGCGCGCGCCAGGTGCTGGCCACCGAGATCAGCAAGACCTCGGTCAACGCCGCCCTGCACAACCTCGACGAAAACGGCATCGACAACGTACGTCTGGTGCGCCTGTCGGCCGAGGAACTGACCGAGGCGCTGAATGAGGTTCGCCCATTCCGTCGTCTGGAAGGCATCGACCTGAAAAGCTACGACTTCGGCACCGTTTTCGTCGACCCACCGCGCGCCGGCATGGACCCGGACACCTGCGAGCTGACCCGACGTTTCGAGCGCATCCTGTACATCTCCTGCAACCCCGAGACGCTGGCGCAGAACATCGCCCAACTGCACGATAGCCACCGTATCGAACGCTGCGCGCTGTTCGACCAGTTCCCCTACACCCATCACATGGAAAGCGGGGTCCTGCTGGTCAGGCGCTGATCCGCGCACTGCGGGGTCGAGCAGACCCCGCCGCACGCACCCAAGGAGCGATGTGCCGATGGACCAATTGAGCGCCATGCAGACCTTCCGCCGAGTCGTCGACCTCGGCAGTTTCAGCGCCGCCGCCCATCAGGCGGGCGTGTCTCACACCGTGCTGTCGCGCCAGGTGAAGAACCTCGAGCGCGAACTCGGCACGCAACTGCTCAACCGCACCACCCGCAGCCTGCAACCCACCGAAGCGGGCATGCTGTTCTACCGCCACTGCGTGTTGATTCTCGAACAGATGCAGGCCATGAACCTGGAGCTGTCCGAGCACCAGCAACAGCCCACTGGCACATTGCGCCTGAGCGTTGCCACCGCGTTCGGAGAACTCGAATTGGGCCACTGGCTGCCGGATTTCGCGGCACGGTACGAGCACCTGCAGATCGAGCTCAGTTGCACCGATCGCTTCGTCGACCTGATCGAGGAGGAAGTGGATGTCTGCCTGCGGATCACCGACCACCTGCCCGACTCCAGCCTGGTCGCACGCCTGCTGGCGCCCAGCCCGGTCATGCTGGTGGCCGCACCGGGCTACCTCGAACGCCAAGGCACACCCACCACGCCCGACGCACTGAAGGACCATCCGCTACTTGGCTACAGCCGCCTCACCCATCCCCAGCGCCTGCAGCTCAGCGGTCCGCAAGGTGCCCAGCAGGACGTGCTGATGCCCAGGCGGCTGAGCGCCAACTCGCCCATGGCCCTGCGTGCAGCCGCCATCGGTGGCTTGGGTATCGCCAGCTTCGACCGTTTCATCGTGCATGACGCCTTGCGCGACGGGCGCCTGGTGCCGGTGCTGGCCGATTGGCGATTGCCGGGGCGCAGCCTGTATGCCGTCTACCCGCAGAGCCGATATCTGGCACCGAAGGTACGCGCACTGCTCGACTACGTGCAGCACTACTACGGAACGCCGCGCTGGGAAGATTGATTGGTGCAAAAAAAGCACAAGTCATGGCTAGCTTGTGCCGTATTTGTGCTTAGAACATCTGGTTAACCTTCGCTCACTCACATTGATCGGCGAAGGAGCCTCTCCATGAAAGCACTGCACACCCTGATTGCCGGCCTCGCCCTGGGCACCCTCGCCCTTACCGCGCAGGCCGTCGAAACCAAACTGGTCTCTGTCCCGAACAGCGCCGAACTCAAATGGCAGGACGTGCCGAACACCAAGGGCGCGGTCAGCTACGCCAACGTCGAAGGCGACATCTTTGGCGAGGGCCCGTACTCGGCCTACGTGAAGTTCAAGAAGGGCGTCGACAACGGCCTGCACCAGCACACCGAGACCCTGCCGACCGTAGTACTCGACGGGACCTTCTATGCCGTGATCGATGGCAAGCGCACCGAATTCCCGGCAGGTTCGTACTACAAGCTGCCCGCCGACCTGGTTCACGAGAGCGGCTGCACCGCTGCAGCAGATTGCCTGCTGTTCCAGTACCAGGCTGACAAGTTCGACCTGAAGCCGGTCAAGAAGTAACACCCCGTTGTAACCGCACCGCTCCTGTTTTGGGCGTAGCGCCTGACGCTACGCCCATTTTTGTTGAGTAGCGCCCTTCAGAAATCGAAGAACACCGTCTCCCCTTCCCCCTGGAGGCGAATGTCGAACCGATAGGCTGTCTTGCCATCCACCTCACAGCGCTTGGCGACCAGTGTCTCGCGCCGCTGCGGCTGCTCGATCAGGTTGAGCACCGGACACTTGCCGTTGGCCTCGGCCTCGTCATCGAAATACAAGCGGGTATGCAGGTGGATGTTGATCCCCCGGGCGAACAGGCTGATGTTGATGTGCGGTGCCATCGGCACCCCGGCGGCATTGTTCACCACACCTGGCTTGACCGTGTGCAGGGTCCACTCACCCGCATCGAAGGTGGTGGCGGTCCGGCCGAAGCTGTTGAAGGCGTTCTCCAGGTTGAACACGTCCTGGTACTGGCCGTTGGCATCGGCCTGCCACACCTCGAGGAAGGAATCGCGCACTAGATGGCCATTGCCATCGTACACCTGGCCAATCAGCAGGATGTGCTCGCCCGGGGCCTGCGGACGAGCCAGACGGTTCCAGATTTCCTGATTGCGGGTCGGATTACCAGCCGCTTCCAGGGCCAGGCCGATGTGCACATAGGGGCCGGCAGTCTGCGAGGGGGTTTCCGGCAGCAGTTCGATAGGCATGACGGATCTCCTCAGCGATTCTCGAAGTGGGTCTGGCGCTGGCCACGCAGCACGATGTCGAAGCGGTAGGCCAGGCAGTCCATCGGGTTGGCGTGGCTCATGTCGAGCCGAGCAATCAGGCGCTGCACCGCGTCCGGGTTGGCGATCGACTTGACGATCGGACACATCGGAATCAGCGGGTCACCTTCGAAATACAGTTGGGTGATCAGCTTGGTGGCAATCGAAGGGCCGCTGATGGAGAAGTGGATGTGCGCCGGACGCCAATCGTTGGGGCCGTTGCGCCAGGGGTAGGGGCCGGGCTTGATGGTGCGGAAGCTGTAGTAGCCGTCACGGTCGGTCAGGCAGCGACCGACGCCACCGAAGTTCGGATCGAGCGGGGCCAGGTAGCGGTCGTTCTTGTGGCGGTAGCGACCACCAGCGTTGGCCTGCCACATCTCCACCAGAGTATTGGGCACCGGCTTGCCGTACTGGTCGACGACCCGCCCGGCGATGATGATGCGCTCACCAATCGGCAGGCCACCATTGTTGAAGTTCAGCAACAGGTCATGGTCGTGCTCGCCGAAGCGCAGGTGGGAAAAATCCGGGCCGGTGCTTTCGCTGACCGACTGCGCAATGCTCACCAGCGCCTGGCGCGGCGAGCGGGCGATGGATGTCTTGTAATCAGGCGTGAAGGCCTTGGGGTGCCAGTTGCGATCACGGATCACGAAGCGGCTGGTGTCCTGGGCGGGCATGCCGTTTTCCTCTCTTGGAATTGTTCGAACCACCTGTGCGTGGCAGGCGGACGTGCAGTTTCCGGCAGGTCGCGCAGGGCGAAAACTGAAAACATGCGCGCCAGACATAACCATTTGGTTATGCAACTTTTCACCAGACCTCCCGATCTGAAGCGCTGGACTATTCTGGATGGACTGCGTTGCTGGCTGCGCAGAGCCCCACGGCCCTTCAGCCAGACACGACCCTCACAGCGGAGAACTTCTATGGACTGGCGAAAAGGCCGACGCAGCGACAATGTAGTGGATGCACGCGGCGAAGGCGGTGGCGGTGGGATGCGCTTCGGCGGTGGCAAGGGCCTGGGGCTGGGTGCCGTGCTGCTGATCGTCGGCATCGGCTGGCTCACCGGCCAGGATCCGCTGCAGATCCTCGGCCAGCTCGCCGGCCAGATGGAGCAGCAGCAGGCAGCGCCCAGCGGCGCTGGCGGCAAGGCTCCACCGGCCAATGACCAACAGGCCGAGTTCGTCGCCTCGATCCTCGGCGACACCGAGGATACCTGGAAAGCCCTGTTCGCCCAGGCCGGAAAGCAGTACCGCGATCCCAAGCTGGTGCTGTTCAGCGGCCAGGTCAACTCCGCCTGCGGCTTCGCCTCCTCGGCGGTCGGCCCCTTCTATTGCCCGGCTGACCAGCGGGTGTACCTGGACATGTCGTTCTTCCGTGAAATGGAAACCCGCTTCGCCGCCGCCGGCGACTTCGCCCAGGCCTACGTGATCGCCCACGAGATTGGTCACCACGTGCAGACCCTGCTCGGCGTCTCGGCCAAGGTCGATGCCGCGCGCCGCAGCGGCCAGCGCCTGGAAGGCGACAATGGCCTGCTGGTACGCCAGGAACTGCAGGCCGACTGCCTGGCTGGTGTCTGGGCCTACCAGGCGCAGAAACGCCTCAACTGGCTGGAGCCCGGCGATGTCGAAGAGGCGCTCAACGCCGCCAACGCCATCGGCGACGACCGCCTGCAGCAACAGGGTCAGGGACGCGTGGTGCCCGACTCCTTCACCCATGGCACCTCGGCGCAGCGGGTACGCTGGTTCAAGGCTGGCTTTGCCAGCGGCGACCTGAACCGCTGCGACACCTTCAGCGCACGCAATCTGTAACGCCCCCCTGCAACGGGCGTAGCAGAGCCCCTCCAGAACGCAATACGACCAATGGGTCATTTTTCTGCTGAAAAACGTTTCAGCGACAGCCGATTCGGCCGATAACCCCATGGACCCATCAGCTGGCCCCTATAAGAACAACGCCCGGCGACGTGAGATTTTGCAAGACACATTTTCTGGAGAGCGTGCATGAACAGATGGTTTGCCGACAAGAGCGTGAACCTCAAACTCGGTCTGGGCTTCGGCCTGGTCCTGGTATTGACCAGCCTGCTGGCCCTGGCCAGTTGGACCAGCCTGGGCAGCCTCATCAATCGCAGCAACTGGATGAGCGACATTACCCGCCTCAACACTGACCTGACCAACCTGCGCGTGGCGCGTCTGCAATACATGCTGACCGACGGCGACGACACCGCGGCAGCCAACGTGCTGACCAAGCTGGATATCTTCAACAAACAGCAGCAGCACCTGGTAACCACCTTCAAGAGCCCGGAAAACGTCAAGCTGCTGCGCGAGCTGGGCGGTATCATCGACCAGTACCGCGTATCGCTGGACAAGATGCGTGCCGCCTACAAGACCACCCTTGGCGCCCGCGACAGCATGAACCAGAACGGCACCAAGGCCGTGGAAGCCGTCGCCGCCATCGGCAACGATGTGCTGACCCGCGAGGAAAGCGATGCCAGCCGCCTGCAACAGTACCTGACCGTCAGCAAGGCTCGCCAACAGCTGACCCAGGTACGCCTGGACGTGCGCAACTACATCTCAGATCCGAGCAACGCCAACGAACAGGCCGCCCTGCGCCAGCTCGACCTGGCCCTGACCGAAATCGACGGCCTCAAGCGCCAGTTGCCGAACGACGGCACGCGTATCCAGGCATTCGACGTCGCCGTGCGCGCGTATGGTGATTCGGTGCGCCAGTTCCGCGATGCCATCTCGCAGATCGCCCTGGCACGCCAGGAGATGACCACCCAGGGTGGCGATATCGTCAAGATCAGTGACGCCCTCTACAAGATCCAGCTCGAACGCCGTGACATCGAAAGTGCCGAGGCCCGCGCCCTGCAGATCGGCGCGACGCTGCTGGCCCTGCTCATCGGCGTACTCGCCGCCGTGATCATCACCCGCCAGATCACTCGCCCGCTGCGCGAGACCCTCGCCGTGGTGGAGAAGATCGCCGGTGGCGACCTGACCCACAACCTGCAGGTCACTCGCCGCGACGAGCTGGGCGTGCTGCAGCAAGGTATTGCGCGCATGGGTACGACCCTGCGTGACCTCATCAGCGGCATCCGTGACGGTGTTACCCAGATCGCCAGTGCGGCCGAGGAGCTGTCGGCGGTGACTGAGCAGACCAGCGCCGGTGCCAACAGCCAGAAGGTCGAGACCGACCAGGTCGCTACCGCCATGCACGAAATGGCTGCCACCGTGCAGGAAGTCGCGCGCAACGCCGAACAGGCGTCGCTTGCAGCGACCAACGCCGACGGCGAAGCCCGTGCCGGCGACAAAGTGGTGGGCGAGGCGATCAACCAGATCGAGCGCCTGGCCGCCGAGGTCAACCGCTCCACCGAAGCGATGAACCTGCTGCAACAGGAAAGCCAGAAGATCGGCAGTGTCATGGACGTGATCAAGTCAGTGGCCGAACAGACCAACCTGTTGGCGCTCAACGCTGCCATCGAAGCGGCTCGCGCCGGTGAGGCGGGACGTGGGTTCGCCGTGGTCGCCGACGAAGTGCGTGGCCTGGCGCAGCGCACGCAGAAGTCCACCGAAGAGATCGAAGAGCTGGTCGCCAGCCTGCAGAACGGCACACAGCAGGTGGCCAACGCCATGCTCGGCAGCCGCACCCTGACCGACAGCAGCGTGGAACTGGCACGCAAGGCCGGCGCGTCGCTGGAGAACATCACCAGCACCGTATCGGGCATCCAGTCGATGAACCAGCAGATCGCCGCCGCCGCAGAGCAGCAGAGTGCCGTGGCCGAAGAGATCAGCCGCAGCATCCTCAGCGTACGCGATGTGTCCGAACAGACCGCCGCTGCGAGCGACGAGACGGCGGCCTCCAGCGTCGAGCTGGCGCGGCTGGGTGGGCAGTTGCAAACCCTGGTCAGCCATTTCCGCGTCTGACCACACGCCTTCCGGGGCCGCGTCGCGGCCCCCATCCTTCCCCCAAAAAATCTGCTGAATGGCGTTTCAGCTCCTGCAAATATTGCCGATATCTCTTCTGCGGCAAAGGAGGGCCCATCACAAAAACAAAAGCCGAATGACGCGAAGTCCCGCGAGCAGGCGCTTTCCCCGGGGAACCTCCATGAGCAACTGGTTTGCCAACATCAGCGTCAAACTCAAACTGATGCTGGGCTTCAGCCTGGTCCTTCTACTCACCACCGCACTGGCCTTGACCGGCTGGAACAGCCTGGAAAACCTCGTCGCACGCAGCAACTCTATGGGGCAGATCACCCAGTTCAACACGCACCTGAACAACCTGCGCGTGGCACGCCTGCAATACATGCTCGCCGACGGCGACGAAAGCGCCGCCACCACCGTGCAAGCCCGCCTGGACACCTTCGACCAGCACAAGCAGGAACTGCTCGCCAGCTTCGACCATCCCCAGAGCCTGCAACTGCTGCGCGAACAGGCCACCTACATCGACCAGTACCGCGCCTCGCTGGACAAGATGCGCCAGGGCTACCGCACCATCGCCAGCAAACCCGACGCCGAGCAGCAGGTACGCGACGCCCGGGCGGCGATCGCCACGGCACGCCAGGAAATGATCGAGGAGCAGGCGCAGATCACCAAGCGCAGCGACGAGCTGTACAAGATCGAACTTGGCAGGCGCGATGTCGATACCGCCCAGGCGCGCAACCTGCAACTCGGCGTGGCGCTGCTGGCGCTGGTGTTCGGCCTGCTCGGCGCCGTGATCATCACCCGCCAGATCACCCGCCCCTTGCAGGAAACCCTCGAAGTGGTGAAGAAGATCGCCGAAGGCGACCTCACCCAGCGCCTGCAAATCACCCGCCGTGACGAACTCGGTGCCCTGCAGCAGGGCATCGCGGGCATGGGCGACACCCTGCGCGCACTGATCACCGGTATCCGCGACGGCGTCACCCAGATCGCCAGCGCCGCCGAGGAACTGTCGGCAGTGACCGAACAGACCAGTGCCGGAGTCAACAATCAGAAGGTCGAAACCGATCAGGTCGCCACCGCCATGCACGAGATGACCGCGACCGTGCAGGAAGTCGCACGCAATGCCGAGCAGGCATCCCAAGCCGCCACGCAGGCCGATGGCGAGGCCCGTGCCGGTGACAGGGTGGTGAACGAGGCCATCGGCCAGATCGAACGCCTGGCCGCTGAAGTACAGCACTCCACCGAGGCGATGAACCTGCTGCAACAGGAAAGCCAGAAGATCGGCAGCGTCATGGACGTGATCAAGTCGGTGGCCCAGCAGACCAACCTGCTGGCACTGAATGCCGCCATCGAAGCGGCGCGTGCCGGTGAAGCCGGGCGCGGCTTTGCGGTGGTCGCCGATGAGGTCCGGGCCCTGGCCCAGCGCACGCAGAAGTCCACCGAAGAGATCGAAGAACTGGTCGCCAGCCTGCAGAACGGCACCCAGCGCGTGGCCACCGCCATGCAAGGCAGCAGCGGGCTGACCGACAGCAGCGTGGAACTGGCCCGCAAGGCTGGCACCTCATTGGCCAGCATCACCCGCACTGTGTCGGGAATTCAGGCGATGAACCAGCAGATTGCCGCTGCGGCAGAGCAGCAGAGCGCCGTGGCCGACGAGATCGGCCGCAGCATCATGAATGTGCGCGATGTGTCGGAGCAGACGGCGGCGGCTAGTGAGGAGACAGCAGCGTCAAGCGTGGAGCTGGCGCGGCTGGGTGGGCAGTTGCAGACGATGGTCAGCCACTTCCGCGTTTGAAGAACCTCCAGGTATCCCACTGCCGTTGAGCGCGGTGGGATACCTGTGGAAGCGGGCTTGCACGGTATTACTTGACGATCAACCCAACCCCCCGCCCGCGCGGATCGGACGCGGTCTCGAGCTTCTCGCCGGTGACCCGGATCGCCTGGATATCGCCCATCTCCCAGCCTTGGTCCTCAAGCACGTAGCCCATTTTTTTCAGATCCTCTGCCACCTGCCCTTCGAGCGGTGCATAGCTGTCGAAATAGATGGTGTCCTTGGGCAGCAGCTGGTGGTGCACACGCTGGGCGGCCACGGCTTTTTCCAGCGGCATGCCATAGTCGTACAGGTTGTTCATCACCTGGAAGATCGAGGTGAAGATCCGCGAACCACCCGGCGTGCCGAGCACCAGGGTCAGCTTGCCGTCGCGGGTGACCAGGCTTGGGCTCATGGACGAGAGCATACGCTTGCCCGGCTCGATGGCATTGGCATCACCACCCACCACGCCAAAGGCGTTGGCCGCTCCAGGCTTGGCGCTGAAATCGTCCATCTCGTCGTTGAGCAGGAAGCCCGCACCCTTGACCACCACGCCGCTGCCATAGTCGAGGTTCAGGGTGTAGGTGTTGCTCACCGCGTTACCCTGCTTGTCGACGATGGAGAAGTGTGTTGTCTGGTGCGGCTCCAGGCCCGGCTTGACCTGGTCGGTAGCGGAGATCGCTTTGGGGTTGACCTGCGCCGCGCGCTTGGCCAGGTAGTCCTTGGCCACCAGCTCCTTGACCGGCACCTTGGTGAAGGCCGGGTCGCCCAGGTAGTCGGCGCGGTCGGCGAACACACGCTTCTCGATCTCGGCCAGCAGGTGGATGTACTTGGCCGAGTTGTGCTCGACACCCTTGAAGTCGGCCGCACGGTCTTCCTTGATGCCCAACAGCTGAGCCAGGGCGACGCCACCAGAGCTTGGCGGTGGCGCGGTGTAGACCACATTGCCGCGCCAGTCGATGGCGATCGGGTCGCGCCACACGGCCTTGTAGTCCTTCAGGTCTTCCTTGGTGATCAGGCCCTTGTCGGCCTGCATCTGCGCCACCAGCAAGTCGGCGGTCTTGCCCTGGTAGAACTCGCTGACGCCCTTGTCGGCGATGCGTTCCAGGGTCTTGGCCAGCTCGGGCTGCTTGAACAGCTCGCCGACCTTCATGCTGCCGAAGTAGTCGTTGAAGTTGGTGGCGGTCTTGAACAGGCCCTGGGCATCGTCGCGGTACTGGTACTGCTTCTGCGCGATCTTGAAGCCGTTCTGCGCATAGCCGATGGCCGGGGTGAGCAGCTCGCTCCACTTGAGCTTGCCGAACTTCTGGTGCGCCTCCCACAGGCCCATCACCGTGCCAGGCACGCCAGCAGCGCGTACGCCGACCAGGCTGAGGTTCTCGATGACCTCGCCCTTGTCGTCCAGGTACATGTTGCGCGTGGCGGCCTTGGGCGCGACTTCACGGTAGTCGAGGAAGTACGGCTTGCCGTCGACGAACAGGGTCATGAAGCCACCGCCGCCGATGTTGCCGGCTTCGGGGTAGGTGACCGCCAGGGTGAACGCAGTGGCGACCGCGGCATCCACCGCGTTGCCGCCTTTCTTGAGAATGTCGGCGGCTACCTGTGCGCCATATTGATCGGGCGCCGCCACCGCGCCACCTTCGAGTGTCACGGCATAGGCGGAAGAACAGCTCAGGATCGCGGCCCCGAGGGCCAGGGACTGGAACATGACGATACGCATGACACTTCCTTGGTGTTGTTTTTGTCGAGCACTCATTTAAGGCTCAAGCGTTGCGACTAAGCAAACGGCACACAGGAAAGGAGGCGTCTTTGGGCAAATCTGTCGCGTTCAGGTAACTCAGCAGGCGTACATCGATAGCTTGCGCTGGATGAAATCGAGGAAGCACTGGATGCGCAGCGCCAGTTGGGTGTTGCGGTAGTAAACCGCGTGGATCGGCTGGCGATAGCCGTTGTTGGCCTCGGCCAGCACCACCTGCAGCCGACCGGCACGAATGTCTTCGTGGGTCATGAAATGTGACAGGCTGACGATGCCTTCACCGGCCAGTGCCAGCTGGCGCAAGGTCTCGCCGCTGGAGGCGAGGATCGCCGGACGGATCGCCCAGCGGTCCCCCTGGGCATGGCGCAACGGCCACTGATTGAGCGTCTCAAGTGCGCTGAACCCCAGCAGGCAGTGCGTGCTGAGGTCTTCGACCTTCTGCGGTGTACCGCGCCGGGCCAGGTAATCCGGGCTGGCGAGCACCTGCACGGGGCTGCACCCCAGCGAGCGCGCGTGCAGGCTGGAATCGGCCAGTTCACCGATGCGAATGGCCACATCGGTGCTCTGTTCCAGCAGGTCGATGATCAGGTCGTCGGTATTGAGCTCGAGTTCGATGCCGGGGTACTGGCGGCGAAACTCGCCGATCCACGGCAGGATGGCATGCAGCATGAACGGCGCGGCGGCGTTGATCCGCAGACGCCCGGACGGGGTCTGGCGGTTCATCGACAGGCGCTCTTCCATGTCGTCCATCTGTTCGAGGATGACCCGCGAACGCTCGAGGAAGAAACGCCCTTCTTCGGTCAGGTCCATGCGCCGGGTGGTGCGATTGACCAGCGTGGTCCCAAGCTTGCCCTCCAGGCGCGACAGGGTGCGACTGACCGCCGACGGGGTCTGGCCCATCTGCTCGGCGGCGGCGGAGATCGAACCGCAGTCGATGACGGCGACGAATACCTGGAGTTCTTCGGATCGGGTTTTCACGCGGTGGCCTTGGGCTTGGGGTAGTGCTGATTGATAGCTGCTGGGCGGTCACGGCGCAAGTGTGGCCGCCTCGTCACTCAGCCTTGCCGAACACCTTGCTCAGGTGCGCTTCGTACGCCGCCAGCGCTGCCGGTACATCCGGGCGCTTCATCACATCCACCGCCAGGAAGGTCGGCAGGCCGGTCATGCCAAGGAACTGATTCGCCTTGTGGAACGGGAAATACACCGCATCCACACCCTTGCCTTCAAAGAAGTCGGTCGGATCGTCGAAAGCCTGCTGCGGCGCGTTCCAGGTCAACGAGAGCATGTACTGCTTGCCCTGGATCAGCCCGCCACTGCCGTACTTCTGCGAGGCATCGGAACGGGTGCGACCATCGCTGGCATACAGGCTGCCGTGGCCTTCGGTGAAGACCTCATCGACGTACTTCTTCACGGTCCAGGGCGCGCCCATCCACCAACCCGGCATCTGGTAGATGACCACGTCCGCCCAGAGGAATTTCTGCACCTCTTCCTTGACGTCATAGCCACCGTCGATGAAGGTCTGCTGCACGTCGAAACCGGCGCGGTCCAGATAGGCCAGCGCGGCCTCGTGCAGGGTGCGGTTCAGGCGGCCGTCGGAATGAGCGAACTGTTTGCCGCCGTTGAGTAGAAGAATCTTTTTCATGGGGAGCCTCGTAGGTCTGGGTCGGTCCGAGGCAAGGACGCCTGCCGACCGAGTCAAAAGTGATGGCGGCAGATTAGGCAGTCGCAGGCGCAGGAAAAAGCCGGCTGGCGGCAAAATACATTTGCCTTAAAGTCACGAATAGACATCAGATTATTGCAATACAATCTGCTCACTTTCCCCCGTAAAGGCAATCGCGATGAGTAAACAGTTCGCTTTCATCCTCAAAGCCAAGACCCGTCCTGAGAAGGCCGAAGCCTTCGAAACCCTGTTCCGCGCCTATGTCGAACCGAGCCGCCAGGAGCCCGGCTGCATCGAGTACCACATGCTGCGCGACAAGGAAGACCCGAGCCTGTTCGTGTTCTACGAGGTCTGGGCCGACAAGGCCGCCCTCGACGTGCACTCGGCCCTGCCGCACATGGCCGCGTTCTTCGAGAAGCGCATGGACTACCTGGAGCGCGACTTCGATATCCAGATGATCGAGATGCTCAGCGCTTCCTCCGCTAGCCGTTGATCAGCAGGTGCCCGCCGAGCAGCGCCAGGCCCACGAAGAAGCAGCGCCTGAACTGTGCCGCGCTGATGCGCTGGCGCAGCCAGGTGCCGGCGAACATGCCCAGCAAGGCGGGGGCCAGCATCAGCAATGACGCACCCAGGGCCGGGCCGTCGAGCGCGTCCTGCCCGGCCAGGCCCAGCGCCAGCGCAAGGGTCGAGACCGTGAACGACAGGCCCATCGCCTGGACCAGCGCGTCACGATCCAGGCCCAGCCCCTGCAGGTAGGGCACCCCCGGTATCACGAACACCCCGGTTGCCGCCGTCACCACACCAGTCAGCAGGCCGCACAGCGGCCCCAGCCAGCACTCCCACTGTGGCTGGACGCGCAAGCCCGGCCCCACCAGCCCGTAAAGGGCATATATCAACAGCGCACCACCGAGCGCATGCGCCGCCCAGGGGCCGCTGTCGATGCCAAGCCACAGGCTGCCCAGCAGCGTACCGGCGACGATCATCACCAACATGCTGCCCAGGCGCTTGAGCAGCCCGCGCAAGTGCCCGCCCGAGGCCAGTTGCCACAGGTTGGTAAGGGTCGAGGGCACGATCAGCAGTGCCGCTGCCTGCGCCGGGGGCATAGCCAGCCCCAGCATGCCCATGGCGATGGTCGGCATCCCCAGGCCGATCACGCCCTTGACCGCACCGGCCATGGCAAAGGTGATGATCACCAGCAGTGACAATGCCGGCCCCATGTTCTGATACAACGCGATAAAGGTATTCATGGCGCTATCCTGGGCTGCAGCGAGCACAGTGAAAATCTGCCATATACTCAGCCAGACTCTTGCCAGGACAGAGGCACATGCATTTCGACCTGATCGACCTCAGCCTTTTCCGTCATACCCTCGAATGCGGCAACATCACCGCCGGTGCCCGTCGCAGCCATCTTTCGCTGCCAGCGGCCAGTGCGCGCATCCGTGCCATGGAAGCCTCGCTGGGCATCCCCTTGCTCGAGCGCAACCGCCGAGGGGTACAGCCAACGCCAGCGGGCCAGGCGTTGTTACAGCATGCGCGGCTGATTGCCCAGCAGGTCGAGCGGCTGCAATACGACCTCGGCCAGTACGCCCAGGGCCAACAGGGGCAGGTGCGCCTGCTGTGCAATACCGCGGCGCTGACCGAGTACCTGCCGGAGTTGCTGGCTGCATACCTGGTGGAGTACCCGGGCGTCAGCGTCGATGTGCAGGAGCAGCCGAGCCTGCGCATCGTGCAGGCGATCACCCAGGGGACTGCGGACCTGGGCATCATTTCCACCGCGGCACCGAGCGAGCACTTGCAGGTGCGGCCGTTTCGCGAAGACCCGCTGGTGCTGATCATGCCTCTGGCGCATCCGCTGGCTGGACACCCGGCGCCCCGTTTCGTCGACAGCCTGGTGCATGGCCATGTGGGGCTGGATGCGGACAGCGCACTGGCCTTGCACCTCGAAGAACAGGCTCTGCGCCTCGGGCGGCGCATGCAGGTACGGGTGCGGGCCGAAGGTTTTGACGGTGTGATCCGCATGGTGGCCGGGGGTGCCGGGGTCGGCGTGGTGCCGTTGGCCTCGGTGAGACGCTGGGAGGGGGTGCTGCCCTTGCGCTGGGTGGCCCTGGAGGAAGACTGGGCCAATCGTCGGCTGCAGCTGTGTGCACGGGATTTTGCCGGATTGCCGGGGTATGCGGCGGCGCTGGTCGAGCGGCTTGGGCTTGGGGATTGAGTTAGCCTGTGGGAGCGGCGGCTCGTCGCCTCGACTTGTCCCGCGAGGCAGACGACGCGCTGCCTGGCACGGGCTACGCCCGTGTTCGCGGGACCAGCCCGCTCCCACAGGGATTGGGCTGGTCTTTAGATTTTGAGCAAGACAGTTGCCTCTACAAGAGCTCTGCAACTTCTGCATACTGCGGTGTTAATTGTGGGAGCGGGCTTGTCCCGCGATCACCGGCGAAGCCGGTGCCATGCAGCGCGTTGTCTTATTCGCGGGACAAGCCGGAGCGCCGAGCCCTCGCTCCCACAGGGGGAGCGGTTCTGCGTTGCGACTTGCCCGCGAAGAGG
This sequence comes from Pseudomonas wayambapalatensis, assembly GCF_049942315.1. NCBI lineage: Bacteria > Pseudomonadati > Pseudomonadota > Gammaproteobacteria > Pseudomonadales > Pseudomonadaceae > Pseudomonas > Pseudomonas wayambapalatensis. The sequence continues at coordinate 8,496 of NZ_JBNFMU010000184.1, read as the reverse complement.
CCGGTACTGACCCAGCACACCTCGATCAGAACAACTTCACCGTATAACTCAGGATCAACCGGTTCTCATCGATGTCGGTCCGGTAGTTGGACCGCGCCATGACATTGCGCACCCGCACTCCCAGCCCGGCCAGCGGCCCGCTCTGCACCACATACGCCAGGTCCAGATCGCGCTCCCGGTCACGCCCTTCGAAACCAAGCCCGGTGTCCACATCCCCGCCCTTCACATAGCGCAGGGTCGAGGTCAGGCCGGGAATGCCCAGGGCCACGAAGTTGTAGTCATGGCGCACCTGCCACGAACGTTCCCCTGGCGCCGAGAACTCGTAGGTCGGCAGCGTGTTGCCCATCGGGTTGGTGTTGGCCCCGACCTGGATGAAGCCATCCTTGCCGCCGATCTGCTGGTAGCCCACATAGAAGGTATGCCCGCCGGTCTTGGCCGAGAACAGGCTGAACAAGGCATGGTTGTCGTAGTCACCGGCAATCTTGCGGCCGTCCTCGCGGGCATCGAAGTACCCGGCATTGACACCCAGCGTCCAGTCGCCCACCGGCTCGGCGTGCTTGAAGCTGTAGAACCGCTGCTGGTAGATATCCTCCAGTTGCGCCTGCCACACCCCGACGCTGGTGCGGTTGTCGTTGAAGGCATAGTCGGCGCCGACGTAGTTGAAGCGGTCGCTGGTGAAGCGCGCCAGCCGCGACGGGTTGATCGGGTCGTTGACCAGCGCGTACATCTTCTGGCTGTTGGACGAGTCGCGCAGGCTGGTGGAGCGGAACTGGCCGGCGTTCAAGGTCAACCCGGCGATCTCGCGGGACTCGAGCATCGCCCCCTGGTACGTCGGCGGCAGCAGGCGCAGGTCGCTGAACAACAGCACTGGCAGGTTGGGCATCAGCTCACCGACCTTGAGCTCGGTCTGCGACACCTTGAACTTGATCGCCGCACCCAGGCGGCTGTATTCGTCCGCCGACTTGCCGCTGGCAAGGCTCGGCAGCAGCCCCGACTTCGAATGCTCCGGGCTGCTGTCGAGCTTGAAACCGAGCAGCCCGGTCACATCGAGGCCGACGCCCACCGTCCCCTGGGTATAGCCGGAGCTGGCATTGAGGATGAAACCCTGCGCCCACTCCTGGGTACGCGACTGGGTGCTGGCGCCCTTGATATCCGCATAGTCGCGGCTGAAGAAGTAATTGCGCGCCTGCAAGGTGGCGCGGGCGCCTTCGATGAAACCGCTGTCTTCGGCAGAAGCATCGAGGCAAAACGCCGCGGCGACACAGCCACCGGCCAGTCGGGTAGCCGATGAAAAACGTTGAGAAATCTGTACGTGCATGGGGAGCGACTCCTGGATTCGGGCAACAGCGATCCACCGCGGCAGCCTGAAGGCCGCCGACGTGCGGATGGCGTGATGAAGGGATCAGGCGGGCGCCAGGGCCCGCCAAGCTACCGTTGCGAAAAGCGGTCGACCGCTAGCGGTTGACCAGCTTCGCGGGCAGCGCGATCACCAGGAAGCAGCTCAGGATCAGGCAGCCGGCGAACACCCACAATGCCGCATGGGAGGTGCCGGTGAGATCGGTCACGATGCCCATCAGCGAGTTGCTCACCAGGCCCGCGATATTGGCCAGCGAACAGGCCAGGGCGAAACCGGTGGCCGCGGCAGTGCCCTTGAGGAAGGTCGCCGGCAGGCTGAAGAACACCGGCACCGCGCCGATGATCGCCGCCGATGCGATGGCAAACAGCGCCACGGTCATCACCAGGTTCTGGCTGAACAAGGTGCTGCTGGCCATGGCGATGGCGCCGATGATGAACGGCACGATGATGTGCCAGCGACGCTCGCGATGACGGTCGGAACTGGCGCCGATCATCAGCATCCCGAGCAGCGCGGCCAGGCTCGGAATCGCAGTGAGCAAGCCGATGTGGAAGGTGTCGCTGACGCCTGCATCGCGGATGAAGGTCGGCATCCAGAACCCCATGGCATAGGCACTGAGCAGGATCGAGAAATCGATGCCACCGAGCATCCACACCTTCAGGTTGAAGAAGCCATCGCGGAAGCTGTGCTTGCTGCCCTTGCCTTCGGCATCGTCCGCAGCCAGGTCGCTGGCCAGTTGCGCCTTGTCATCGTCCGACAGCCATTTGGCCTGCTGGAAATTGTTCGGCAGGGCCCAGAAGGTCAGGATGCCGAGCAACACGCTGGGGATCGCCTCGAGCAGGAACAGCCACTGCCAGCCATGCAGGCCGTGGACCTGGTCGAAGTGGCCCATGATCCAGCCAGAGATCGGCCCGCCGATCACGCTCGACAGCGGCAAGCCGATCATGAACAGCGCGATGATGCGCCCACGCCGGTAAGTCGGATACCACATGGTCAGGTAGTACAGCACGCCCGGGAGGAAGCCCGCCTCGGCGGCCCCGAGCAGAAAGCGCAGGATGTAGAACTGGGTGGTGGTGGACACGAACATGGTGCAGGCCGACAGCAGGCCCCAGGTGATCATGATCCGTGCGATCCAGAGCTTGGCACCGACGCGCTCCAGGATCAGGTTGCTCGGCACCTCGAAGATGATGTAGCCGACGAAGAACAGTCCGGCACCCAGGCCATAGGCTGCGGTGCTGAACTGCAGGTCTTCGAGCATCTGCAGCTTGGCGAAGCCGACGTTGATGCGGTCCAGATAGGCCGCGAGATAGCAGAAGCACAGGAAAGGAATGAGCCTCCATGTGATCTTGCGGTAGAGCGCTTGTGTGCCATGGTCGGTTGCACTGTGGACCGCGGTTGCATTCGCAATTGGCATTTCTTGTCTCCTGGCGGCGACTTTGTGGTTGTTTTTAGGCCAGCAGTTTTCGACGCTCCAAGAGCGCCGCACACTACAGGCGGCTGTCCAGGGCAGCGTCACAAGACCCCGAGTGCTCCTGCGGGGCGACCGTCCGCACAGCGGACGGCGATGGAACGGGCGTTCCTGCACCGTTCCTCGATTGTTATGGGTACAAAGCGTCCGGCTCAGTCGGCCAGGCGCGTCAGTTGCTCCATGGCCTCCTGGCGGCTGACGACATCGCCGTACTTGCTGTCGATGTCGAACAGGTTCGCTTCGTGCGGATCGTTGTGGCGATCGCCGACGCACTCGCGCACCACGATGGTCCGGAACCCGTGCTGCAGCGCATCCACCGCACTGGCGCGGATACAGCCGCTGGTGGAGCAGCCGGCCAGCACCACGGTGTCGATCCCTTGTGCATGCAACAGCGGTGCAAGGCTGGTGCCGAAGAAGGCGCTCGCATACTGCTTGCTCAGCACCACTTCATCCGCCTGCGGCATCACCGCCTCGCAGAAGGCGGCCAGTGGGTTGCCCTCGACCATGTCCTTCATCACTGGCGCCTTGCGCACCCACACGCCACCATCGGCAAAGTGCGGGGGCTGGTAGCGGATATTGGTGTGGACCACCAGAGTACCGCAGTCCCGCGCCAGCGCCAGCAGGCCGCTGGCCTGCTCGACGGCCGACACCACACCGGGGGCGTAGAGCGGCGCACCGGGGGTGGTGTAACCCTGCATGAAGTCGATCATCAGCAGGGCCGCCTTGCGCCCGAAGCCGATGCGCTGGCCCCACACGCCCTGATAGTTGTCATGGGCGCTCTGTGCGTCGCTCATGTTCGTCTCCCGTTTTCAGTAGGCGCCCGACAGCAGGGCACCGGCCCCCGGAACCACAGGCTCCAGGTCCAGCGCCTTGAGCATGGCGTAGGTGGTGGCGATGGCTGCGGTGACCACCGGCTTGCCGGTCTGTGCCTCGACCTTGGCCACGGCGGGCAGCGACTGCATCTGCACGCAGGCCGACAGCACCACTACATCGACGCCCTCCAGGTTCATGCCGGCGACGATGCCCGGCAGGTTGGCCGGATCATGGCGCGCCACGGCGAGGTTGTCGGGGATCTCAAGCGCACGCCAATCCTGAACCTCGAAGCCCTCTTCACGGATGTAGTTCACCACCAGCTCGGTCAGCGGCTTCATGTAGGGCGCGACGATGGCGATACGCTTGGCCTTCATGACGTGCAGCGCCTCGACCAAGGCACCTGCACTGGTGATCACCGGCGCCAGCGCGTCGTTGTCGGCGGTGGCTTTCTGCAGGCGCTTCTCCGACTGGCGGTGATAGCCCAGCCCCATGGCCATGATCGCCACCAGGCACGCGTAGCCCAGCACATCGACCTTGGCGTCGGACAACTCCACCGCGCAGCGATCGGACTCGGCATCCATCGCCGCCAGTTCTTCCTTCTTCACCTGCTTCATGCGCATGCGGCTGGAGTGGAAGGTGAAGCGCTCGGGACGGATCGCCTGGCGCGCGGTGAGCATCGCCGGGATCTCGGTTTCCATGGTGGTGTTCGAACTCGGCACGATCTGGCCGATGCGGTACAGCTTGGTCATGTCTCGTGCTCCTTCAGACGAGGGAATGGTCGAGGAAATCGCCGAAGGCGGCAAAGAAGCCTTCGAGGTCGTCCCAGGGAATCATGTGGCCGGCGTTTTCGACCTGAACCACCTGGATGTCCGGCTTGAGTTCGCGGATCTCGGCGATGTCCTGTGCCTGGATCACACCGCCACGCCCGGCCACCATCAGCAGCGCCGGCTGGCGCACGGCAGGCAGGTCCTGATGGATATCCACATCATGGAAATCGTTGAAAGCCCGCACGATCGCCGGCTGGTGGCAGGTGTGCAGCCATTCGGCGCGCAGGGCCAGTTGCTCGTCGCTCCAGGTAGCGCAGAAGGCACGCATGTCCTCACCGGTCATGCCGATCGTGGCCTGGCGGATCGAATCGACGTACCACGGCAGCTTGCTGGGATACTCGCGCCGGCCCGGGCCGGACACCGGCGGATCGATCAGCACCAGGCGCTGCAGGCCCGGCGCGCCCTGGGCGGCAGCGCGGATGGCGAAGCGCGCGCCCATCGAATGACCGACCAGGTGATAGCTGCCAAGCCCCAGCGCTGCGGCGAAGGCCGGAATGTCTGCGGCGCAGGCGTCGGTGCCGTAGTCCAGGCCTGGGCCGCTGGAGGACAAGCCACGCCCGCGCACATCCAGCACATAGGTGTCGAAGTGCTGACCGAGGCGTTCGGCGACGAATCCCCAGGTGATCGCCGGGCTGGTGATCCCCGGCACCAGGATCAGCGCCGGCCCCTTGCCGCCGTAGCGCAGGTAATGCTGGCGGATGCCGTTGGCGCTGACGTTGCCGCCGGCGACGAAGCTGCTCATGCCGCCTCCCCGCTTTTCAGTTCCTGGCCGTACAGGTCGTAGCCATAGACCCACGCCGGGTCTTCCTGGGTGTAGAGGAAGGTGTTGGCGTTGGACACCGACTGCACCCGCGAGGCGCGCTCCTTGCGGTTGGCCTCGTAGAGGGCGAAGGCGGTGCGGTGGTCGGACAGCCCGGTCTCCTGCAGGCAGCGAGTCAGCATCGCCGCGTCCTCGATGGCCATGCAGGCGCCCTGCGCCATGTGCGGTTTCATCGGATGGCAGGCATCGCCCAGCAGCACCAGGCGGCCACGGCTCCACAGCGGCAGCGGGTTGCGGTTGCGCAGCGGCCACTTGGTGATGGACTCGGTAGCGTCGATCAGCTTGTGCACCGTCGAGTGATAGCCCTCGAAGGCGGCGCGCATCTCTTCCTGGCTGCTGTCCACGAACGGGCCCTGGAAGTCCCAGGCCTCGTGCGGTACGCCGGTGACGAAGTAGTACTCGTCGCGTTTGCCGGTGGTGTAGTAGACCATCATGTGACGATCGTCGGTCCACCACTTCACGCAGTCCTCGAACACGTCCGCGTGCTGTTTGAGCTTGTCGCCGCGAATCAACGCACGGTGGGCGACCCAACCGCTGTAGATCGGCGCTTCGACGCCCAGCAGTTCCTCGCGGATCTTCGAGTGGATGCCGTCGGCACCGATGACGATATCGGCCACGGTATGGGTGCCGTCGGCGAAGTCCAGGCGCACCTGGTCACCCTCGTCGACGATCTTTTCCAGGCGCTTGCCGAAATGCACGGTGCCCGGCTTGATCGCTTCGATCTGCAGGGCGTGCAGGTCGCCACGGTGGATGGTGATGTACGAGGCGCCGTACTCGCGGCGAGCGAACTCGCCCAGCGGGATGCGCGACAGGTAGTCGCCGGTCTTGCCGTCGCGGCTGAACCAGAAGTCCGGGTGCGAGCTCATCAGCTCCAGCTTCTGCTCGAGGCCCATGCGACGGAAGATCTTCATCACGTTGGGGCCGATGTGGATGCCCGCACCGAGGCGGGTGAACTCCGGCGCCTGCTCGAACACCTCGACGTCGAACCCGGCCTGCTGCAGCAACGTGGCGGCGGCCGCCCCACCCAGACCCGCACCGACGATTGCGATTTTCTGCCTACCCCGCATGGGTATGTCTCCTCTTGTTCTGATGTGTTGCCAGCGGTTCGGCCGCTCGACGATTTAGAGTGCATACGCTCTATTTTTTCAATTGGAAGAGGCAGCGCAAAATATTTTATCGGCCCCGGATCAATGGCGATAACGCGGCCATTGTTACCGCAAACATTGGAATATGTGTGGATAGGTAACGTTTGATCGCACCGCTTGCGCTTATCGACGGGATGCGCTTTCATCTGAGCAAATATGGCGTACACACTATTGTTTTGCACCGAGATGACGCGCCCGGCACCGCCGTGGTGCAGCCGCTCGACCCTTGAGTCCTGACCAGGAGAACCCCCATGCCGGTGAGCAATGCAGAGCTGACCCAGATGTTCGAACACGTGCTGAAACTGTCCCGGGTAGACGAAACCCAGAGCGTCGCCGTGCTCAAGAGCCACTATTCCGATCCGCGCACGGTCAACGCCGCGATGGAGGCGGCGCAGCGCCTGAAAGCCAAGGTCTATGCGGTGGAGCTGCCGTCGTTCAACCATCCCACCGCCATGGGCAACGACATGACCGCCTACTGCGGCGACACCGCGCTGACCGGCAACATCGCCGCCCAGCGGGCGCTGGAGGCGGCCGACCTGATCGTCGACACCATGATGCTGCTGCACTCCCCCGAGCAGGAGCAGATCCTCAAGACCGGCACGCGCATCCTGCTGGCGGTCGAACCCCCGGAAGTACTGGCGCGCATGCTGCCCACCGAGGACGACAAACGTCGCGTGCTGGCCGCCGAGACCCTGCTCAAGCAAGCGCGCAGCATGCACGTGCGCTCCAAGGCCGGCAGCGACTTCCACGCCCCGCTCGGCCAGTATCCGGCGGTCACCGAATACGGCTACGCCGACGAGCCAGGGCGCTGGGACCACTGGCCCAGTGGCTTCCTGTTCACCTGGCCGAACGAGGACAGCGCCGAAGGCACGCTGGTGCTGGATGTCGGCGACATCATCCTGCCGTTCAAGAACTACTGCCGCGAGCGCATCACCCTGGAAATCGAGAAAGGCTTCATCACCGGTATCCACGGCGGCTTCGAGGCCGAGTACCTGCGCGACTACATGAAGTACTTCAACGACCCCGAGGTGTACGGCATCTCCCACATCGGCTGGGGCCTGCAACCCCGCGCACAGTGGACCGCCATGGGCCTGCACGACCGCAACGACGGCATGTGCATGGACGCCCGCGCCTTCTACGGCAACTTCCTGTTCTCCACCGGCCCCAACACCGAGGTCGGCGGCAAGCGCAAGACCCCGTGCCACCTGGATATCCCGCTGCGCAACTGCGATATCTACCTGGACGACCAGCCCGTGGTGCTGGCCGGCGAGGTGGTCGCGCCCGAGGAGTCCAAGGCCCGATAGCGGGTATACTGGCCCGGCGCTCCGCTTTCGGGGGCCGGCCAGCCAACCCACACAGCCCAAGCCATCACATGCCGAAGAAAACCACCCCCGTTGCCACCCCGCTCGACACCACGCCGTATGACGTCACCGAACAGATCGGCCACCTGCTGCGCAAGGCGTACCAGCGGCATACGGCGATCTTCCAGCAGCAAGCGTGCGATCCGCAGCTCACCTCGATCCAGTTCGTCACCCTGTGCGCCCTGCGCGACCACGGGCCCAGCTCCCAGGCCGAGCTGATCAAGGCCACCGCCGTGGACCAGGCGACCATCCGTGGCATCGTCGAGCGCCTCAAGGCGCGCGAACTGGTGCAACTGTCGCCAGACCCGGACGACCGGCGCAAGGTCATCGTCGAGCTCACCGAAAGCGGCTCGGCGCTGCTCGATGCGATGATTCCCTGCGCACGGCAGATCAGCGAACTGAGTATGGGCAGCCTCAATGCCGGGGAGCGGGTGGCGATCCTGTTCCTGCTGCGCAAGATGATCGACAGCGACGAGGCGGCGGGCTGATCGCGCCCTTCAACAAAACCCTCACCGTCGTTACCGGCCCTATCGCGGGGCAAGCCCGCTCCCACAGGTTAATCACTGCCCTCGAGAACGGTGGGGGACCTGTGGGAGCGGGCTTGCCCCGCGATAGGGCCGGTAACGACGGTGAGGGTTTTGTTGAAGGGCGCGATCAGCCCGCCGCCTCATCGCTGTCGATCATCTTGCGCAGCAGGAACAGGATCGC
>NZ_JBNFMU010000183.1:0-78524 GCF_049942315.1 Pseudomonas wayambapalatensis | reverse complement strand
AGGCCCATACCGACATTTCCCAATGCCCGAGAATGGACTGTGGCCACCTACTCCCCCGTCATCCGCCGCCTGATGCTGAGCTCGCTGACCCTGGTGATCAGCCGCTCGCTCACCAGCCCCCTGTTGGCGTTGTTCCTCACCACACAACTGGGCATGGCCCAGCATGACGTGGGGCTGCTGATCAGTGTCGCCGCACTGTCGGGCACCGTGTTCGGCCTCTACGGCGGCTACGTGATCGACCGCTTCGACAAGCGTCGCCTGCTGGGCCTGGCGATGCTTTCGACCGCGATCGGCTTCCTGCTGCTGACCTTCGCCCAGGACGCCTGGCAGGCCGCGCTGACCCTGGTGCTGACCGAGTCGGCCTCGGCACTGTTCGTCATTGGTTCCAAGGCCATGCTCGGCGAATACCTGGCGATCGAGCAGCGCGCCAAGGCCTTCTCCTTGCGCTACACCCTCACCAACATCGGCTACGCCACCGGCCCCATGCTCGGCGTGGTGCTGGTCGGGCTGCACCCGCTGGCGCCCTTCTGGACCGCCAGCGCGGTGGCCCTGCTGAGCCTGTGGGTGATGAGCGCGGTGCCCGCCAGCACGGCGAACACCACCCTTACCGCGCAGCCGCCAACGCGCTTCATGGCCGTACTGGCGGCGGTGCGCAGCGACCGCATCCTGCTGCTGTTCACCGCGGGCAGCTTGCTCAACGCCCTGGTGCACGGACGCTTCACCATCTACCTGTCGCAGTACCTGCTGGTGAAATACCCACCCGCGCAGGCCATGACCACCCTCTCGGCGCTGCTGGCCTGCAACGCCCTGGTGGTGATCGTCCTGCAATTCCAGTTCGGCCGTTTGCTCAGCCGCGACAACCTGGGGCGCTGGATGAGCATCGGTGCGGTGCTGTTCATCGGCGGGCTGGCGGGGTTCCTGTATGCCGACAATCTGATCAGTTGGTGCCTGGCAATGTTCGTCTTCACCCTCGGCGAAATGATCCTGTTGCCCAGCGAGTTCCTGTTCATCGACAGCATTGCCCCTGAACACCTCAAGGGCAGCTACTACGGATTCCAGAACCTGGCGGCAGTCGGCGGCGCACTGAGCCCGGTACTGTGCGGCTACCTGCTGGGGACAGGCATGCCCGGCAGCATGTTCATCGCGCTGATGGTCACCGCCGCGTGCGGCGGCGGATTGTGTGCTGCGGCATGCCTGTGGGCGCAGCGTCGGCGTGAGGGACCGCCGATGCTCTGACTCAACGCGCCCGGCGCAGGGCCTGGTCCAGATCGCGTTGCAACGAACGCACGTCCTCCAGCCCCACGTGCAGGCGCACCAGGGGCCCGACCAGGGTTGGCGCACACTGGCGCTCGCGGGTCCCGGCCAAGGTCACCAGGCTTTCGTAGCCGCCCCAGGATGCACCGATCCCGAACAGGCGCAGGCCATTGACAAAGGACTCGGCGCTCGCCAGCGATGGGTTCGCCAGGGTGAAACTGAGCAAGCCATTGCTACCGCTGAAATCGCGCTGCCACAAGGCGTGCCCAGGGTGCTCCGGCAAGGCTGGATGGAACACCTGTGCCACCTCCTCGCGCTGCTGCAACCAGCGCGCGATGTCCAACCCCTGGCGCTCGTGCACGGCCATGCGGCTGGCCAGGCTACGCGCACCACGCAACACCAGCCAGGCATCGTCCGGGCTTACGGTGCAGCCGCAGTTGTCGCTCATGCGCGAGAGCGCGGCAAAGGCTTCGCGGGTAGTACAGACACTGCCCATCATCACGTCGCTGTGTCCGCCCAGGTACTTGGTCAGGGCCATGACCGAAATGTCGGCGCCCAAGGTCAGCGGCCGGTGCAGGTAGCCCGAGCTCCAGGTGTTATCGACGGCCAACAGCACGCCGCGGGCCTTGCACAGGGCAGCCATGGCCGGCAGGTCGTTGAGCTCGTAGAGCAACGAGCTGGGGCTTTCGCTGTAGACCATGCGTGTTTCGGCGCGCAGCACCTGCTCCAGGTCACGGCCGTCGGCAGCGAAGTACTGCACCTGCACGCCGAAGGGTTCGAGCAGCTCACGCGCCAGGCGCCGCACCGGATCGTAGACACCATCGCTGATCAGCAGATGATCTCCCGGACGCAAGTAGGCCAGGAACGTCTGGGCGATTGCCTGCAGGCCGGTGGCGTACAGGCGGGTGCGATACCCCCCTTCCAGCTCGCTGACCAGGTCTTCCAGGGCAAAGGCCGTGGGGTTGCCACGGGCTCCGTAGCTGAGCACACGCTCCTGGTCGCGGCGGCTGCGGGCCTGGCGCATGTCGGCGACGCTGTCGAACAGCACCGTGCTCAGGCGGCTCACAGGCGGATTGACCCCATGCGCACCTGGACCCGGCTCGCCCCGACCACCGTGCACCAGGCGCGTGGCCACCGGGTCGACAGGGGTCAACGGACTGAAGCTTGCGGTTTCGGCCTCGTTCATCTGGGCGATCAGGCCGGTTTCCCAGGCCAGGTACTGTCGAGCCGCGTCCTTGTTGCCGCTGTGCCGGTCATGGACGAAGAACAGGAAGTCGATACAGGCTGCATCCGGCAACGACAGGTCATTCTCCACCTGCGGCCAGTCGTTCAGCGATGCACGGGGGAACAGGCGTGCGGCCTGTTGCTGAGCAGGTGTAAGCTCGGCGAGCGCCAACTGCGCCACGCGCGGATCGTCGGCGATGAACACCAGGCGCTGCCCAGCCCCGCCCACCTGCTGCGCCAACTGCGGACGGATCGACCACCGGGCGCCTTGCAAGTGGCGCTTGCGGTAGGCGGTGCTGGAGCGCAGGTCGATCAGCAACGCGTCTGCAAGCTCATCGACGCGGGCTTCGGCGAGGGTCACCGGCAATGGTGCAGCCACGTCCAGAGCCAGGCCGCTGTCCAGGCCCCCCTCGAGCACATGGGCCTCGTGGCCCATCTGGCGCAGCCAACTGGCGACCACTGGCGCGCGCACGCCATCCGTGTCGAACAGCACCACACGGGCCTTGCGCACACCGATATACAGGTCGGTGCCCTGGATCAGCTGGCCACCTGGGCAATGCTGTGCGCCCGGCAGGCTGCCGGCGGCGAACTCTTCGGGGGTGCGCACGTCGCAGAGAAACAGGCTGCGCCCGGCGTCGGCGGCCCACTGTCGGACCTGCTCTGCATCCACCCAGGCGACCCCCGCCTGCTGGGCCAGTTGCCGCGCCCGCGCACGTTGCCTGGTCAGCGCGGCGCCGCTGTGTTCGGGGTACCCACGCTGGCTGCCGTGATCCAGCGGCAGGTCCACCAGGTACCAGCCTTGGGTGCCGTTCTCCAAGGCATAGACCGGGTTGTCTATACCCAGGTTGATCAGCGTCTGCGCACCGATGATGCTGCGGGTGCGGCCGGCGCAGTTGATCACCACCGGGGTGTGCGGGTCGCTCACCAGGTCTTCCAGGCGATAGCCCAGCTCGCCATTCGGGCAGCAGGTGGCGCCGGGGATGCTCATCTTGACGAACTCCTCCAGCGGGCGACCATCGAGCAGCACCAACGGCTTGCCCTGGCGCTGCCACTCAGCCAGCTCCTGGGCACTGATGCGCGGGGTGTGGCAGGCATGCTCGACCAGCTCGCCGAAGGCCTTCGAAGGCAGGTGCACACCGGCGAACAGCTCGAAACCGGCGCGCTGCCAGCCCAGGCTGCCGCCCTCCAGGCAATGCACGGCGGTATAGCCCAACGCTTGTAGACGCTCGGCTCCGCGTTGGGCCAACGCACCGCCGGTCTCATCGTAGACCACCACACGCACCGCAGGATTGGGCGCCAGGCGCGGCGCTTCGAGCTCAAGGCGGCTGTAGGGCAGATTGACGGCGTAGAACAGGTGGGCCTCGCCGTATTGACCGTGCTCGCGCAGGTCGAACAGGGCAATTTCCTGGCCGTCGAACAGCCAGGTGTGCAGAAGCTCGGGGGTGATGCTGGGGATCATGGGACGCAGTCCGTGGTCGTTGGTGGGGGGCAGTGCTGGGAGATCGTGTCGTTCCTTTCGCGGGCAAGCCCGCTCCTACAGGTGCCTTAGATGTAGGAGCGGGGTTGCCCGCGAAAAGCGCGACACCCATTTCAAAGCCCGTAAGCCTCGATCGAAGGCGCCATCTGTGATTTGTTGTAGTTCACCACGCTACCGTCATCCTTGACGCCGTAGCGGTGCTCCAGAGACTCCAGCGGGCGGCCATAGAGGTGGAAGTGCAGCGTCGGGCTGTCGCCCTCGACGCGGATGCCATGCAGGTCCTCGCCCAGGAAGGCCACCGAGGTTCCCGGCTGCACCACGATCTCGCGCTCCAGCGCCAGGGTGGCACGGGCCGGATCGCTGCCGTCGTCCTCGCGGCGGTACACGCGGTTGAGCTCCTGGCCCTCGACGGCGACGATGATCGCCCAGGTCTCGTGGTTGTGCGGCAGGGTCGCCTTGCCTGGCAACAGCGAATTGACGTACAGGGTCGGCGACTCGCCGTCGTCGTTCAGGCGATAGCGAAACTGGGTTTCGCCGGTCGCGCCATCCGGGGCCGGAAAACGCTCGAAGTTGAACAATTCGCGGCGCTCGGCCAGGCCCTCGAGCAGCTTGACGATCTGCTGCAGGGCTGCACGGTCGACGCCGCGCGCATGGATGGCACGCACTTGCGCAAGGAACGGCTGGATCACGGAATCACGGGACATGGTCGGTCTCTCTTGGCTGGAGGCTGAAATCACACGCTGAGGCTGTAGCGCCCCAGGTTGGTCAATACATCGGGCACCGGACGGCTCGGACGCTGGCTGCCCTCGCCCAGCGCGTGCTGGAGGAAGGCCTGGGTGCGCGCATGGGTCGGGGCACGGAACACCTGCTCGGCGCTGCCGTGCTCGACGATGCGGCCATGCTCGGTGAAGTACACCTGGTCGCTGATCTCTTCGGCAAAGCGCATCTCGTGGGTAACCAGCACGCAGGTCATGCCCTCCTCGGTCAACTCGCGGATCACCGCCAGCACCTCACCGACCATCTCCGGGTCGAGCGCCGAGGTCACCTCATCGAACAGGATCAGCTTGGGCCGCATGGCCAGGGCGCGGGCAATCGCCACGCGCTGCTGCTGGCCACCGGAGAGCTCACCGGGGAACGCCGTGGCCTTGTGCCCCAGGCGCACCTTGTCGAGCAGCGCCAGGGCCTCGTCGCGCACAGCCTGGCGCGGGCGGCCGAGCACCTTGGTCGGGGCGATCAGCAGGTTGTCGAGCACACTCAGGTGGGGAAACAGGTTGTACTGCTGAAAGACGAAACCGACCTGCTTGCGCAGGGCGATCAGCCCGGCTTCGCCCTGCAACTGCTCCACTGCGGTATCCCCTATGCGGATGTTTCCGCGCTGCGGGCGCAACAGCCCGGTCATGCAGCGCAGGATGGTCGATTTGCCTGAGCCGGACGGGCCGATGATCGACACCGCCTGCCCGGCCTGCACGTCCAGGTCGATACCGCGCAGCACCGGATTGTCGCCAAAGGCCAGGTGCACATCGCGAAGCTGGATCAAAGGTTCAGAAGGCATAGCGACGCTCCAGGCGTTGGGTCAGGCGGGCAATCGGGTAGCAGTAGAAGAAGAACAGCGCCAGCACACTGAAATACACCAGCACCGTGAAACCGCTGCGGTTGACGGTGTTGGCAGCGATCTGCGCACTGTCGATCAGGTCGTGCACGCCCACCAGCGAAGCCAGCGCGGTGCCCATGGTCACCACCGCGTACAGGTTCATCCACGGCGGCAACATGCGCCGCAAGCACTGCGGCAGAATGATCGAGGAGAAAATCTGGCCACGGCTGAAGGCCAGCGAACGCGCGGCCTCCCACTGAGTGGCCGGAATCGAAGCGACCGCGCCGCGGAAGATCTCGGCAACGTTGGCGCTGGCTGGCAGTGCAAGGCCCACAGTGACCTTGAGCCAGTCGGGAAAGGCCACCCAGGCACCGGCGATCTGCACATCGAACGGGAATACATAGGAGGTAAAGTAGATCAGCACCAACCAGGGTGCATTGCGAAACACCTGCACCCACAACCGCGCCACGCCGCGCAGAGGGCGCAGCGGCGACAGCAGCAGGATCCCCACCAGCAGCCCCAGCAGCGTGCCCAGGCCAATGGCGCCGACGCTGATCTGGATATTCTGCAGCAGGCCTGCCCCCAGGGTGGGCGACCACTGCCAGAGCGTGGCGAAATGCTCAATGGCCATAACCCGGCATCCTCAGGCGCGCTTCCAGGGCGCGACCGATACAGTTGACTGCAAAGCTGAGCAGTCCGAAAAAGGCCAGGATCAGCAGCATCAACTCGATGACGTTGTCGCCCTGGGTCCAGATCATGATCGACGCATAGGTAATGTCGTTGACGGCGATGGCCGAGGCCACCGCGGTCATCTTCACCAGGTCGATCAGGTTGTTGACCAGCGCCGGCAAGGCGAAACGCACGGCCAGCGGCAGTTGCACCTGCAGCAGTTGCTGGCGACGGCTGAAGGCCAGCGAGCTGGCCGCTTCGAGCGTCACCGCCGGCACGGCTTCGATCCCGGCGCGCAGGGCTTCGGCGTGAAAGGCGCCCTTGTGCAGGGAGATCACCAGCACCACCCAGGCGAACGGGGTCATGGGGTTGGCACTGCCCAGGCTCTGGTTGATCAGCATGTTCAGCACCAGGAAAGCGCAATACAGCTGCACCAGGGTCGGCGTGTTACGCGTCACCTCGATGAAGGCCCGCGCCGGCCAGGCCAGCCAGCTCTGCCCGGACGTGACCGCAGCAGCCAACAACACCCCCACCAGCAGGCTGCCGACGATGCTGAACAGGCACAGACCGAGGGTGGTCAACGCACCGTCGAGCAGCTTGCCGCTGGCATAGGCGTCGAGCAGGAACGCGTAGTTCAGGCCGAGATGGGCAAGCTGCCCTACCAGCCAGTGCAGGCTGTCGCTCATCAGGCGCCTTCGCCCTGCAGCTTGGCACGCAACTCCACCAGCGCCGGCGAGGCCGGGGTGATGTGGTTGGCCTGCTCAAGCTCGATCAGCCAGCCACTGCGGTGCCACTGCTTGACGAAGGGGTCCAGGCGCTGCTGGGTATCGGTTTCGCCCAGGCGGGTCCAGATCACCGAGGGCGCGGGGTTCAGTTCCGGGGCCAGGGCACGATAGCCGCTCCACTCTCCCCCCTTGGCCAACAGCGGATTGATCAGCGTGGCGTCATGCACCGCGGCCACGCAGTTGTTGCCGCGCAGGGCCAGCAGGGATTCGGCGGAGGTCTTGAAGGCCTTGAGGTCGGCGCCCAGGTCGATCAGCGCCTGGGTGTAGCTGCTGCCCTGGGAGGTGCACACCGGCTGGCCCTTGAGGTCGGCCCAGGTCTTGACCGGGCTGTCCTTGGCCAGCGCGGCGGTGCCGCCGACCCGATAGAACGGCGTGGGCACGTGGCCCAGCAGCTTGTCGCGCTCAGGTGTCCATTCCATGTTGGCGATCAGCAGATCGACCTTGCCCTGTTGCAGGAACTGCACGCGGTTGGCCGGCTGTACGGCGACCAGATCGACCTCGACGCCCAACTGGCGTGC
The DNA here is from genome assembly GCF_049942315.1 of Pseudomonas wayambapalatensis. NCBI lineage: Bacteria > Pseudomonadati > Pseudomonadota > Gammaproteobacteria > Pseudomonadales > Pseudomonadaceae > Pseudomonas > Pseudomonas wayambapalatensis. The sequence goes on along the minus strand of NZ_JBNFMU010000183.1, from coordinate 71,006 downwards.
CAGGTCGCGAGCCAGGTCGACGCTGAAACCGATTGGCTCGCGGGTATTCGGGTCGATGGCACCGAAGGGGCCACCGGAAAGCACCACACCCACCGCCAGCTTGTGGCGCTGCTGGATCTTGTCCAGGGTGGCATCGGCCTGGGCAAGGCCGCTGGCGGCCAGGCCGGTGGTGGCGAGCAACGCGGCAAACAGGCCGCGACGGGCAACGGTGGACAGCGACATGGTGGGGCTCCTCATCCCGGCAGCCGGAACACCCGGCCAATGAGGGCGCATCCTAGAAACTTGGCGGGATCAGGGGAAATGCAAATATTGCCTATCGTTATAACTTGGGTCGAGTAAGCAGCAGCTTGATTTGGCATAAGCAGCGTAAACAAGGGAACTTGCGTCAAGGCATTGCAAATTCAGGCCAACAAAACATAATGATTCTTTATATTTTATTGACTGGCAGTAATGTGAAAACGGGCTCTCCGCCCCCACTCCAACCGCAGGCCCGCCCATGACCACACCCGCCCTGGACCTCGATCTGCTGCGCACCTTCGTCGCCATCGTCGATCACACAAGCTTCGCCGAAGCGGGCCGCCACCTGGCCCGCACCCAGGCCTCGGTCACCCAACACATGCAACGCCTGGAACAACAGGTGGGCGTGGCGCTGCTGCGCAAGCAGGGCCGGCACAAAGCCCTCACCGATGCCGGCCGCCAGTTGCTGCGCCATGCCCGGCAGATGCTCGCACTCAACGACGAAGCCCTCGCCGGCCTGCGCCAGGATGGCCTGAGCGGCGTGCTGCGGATCGGTTCGCCGCACGACATCGCCGACACCATCCTGCCACCGCTGCTCGGCCATATCGCCCGTTCGGCGCCGAACCTGCGCCTGGAGATAGACGTCGGCCGTAGCCCGTTCCTGATGGACGACCTGCAGCGTGGCAAGGTCGACATGGTCATTTCCACCGTCAACGCCCCCGGCGTCGAGGGTTTCGCCTTGCGTACCTCGCCGGTGTGGTGGATCTGTGCAGCGCAGTACCAGCACATCCCCGGCGAACCGCTGCCGCTAGTGCTGGTGGACGAACCGAGCCTGTATCGCCGACTGGCCCTTGACGCCCTGGAACAGGCCGGCATCCCGTGGCGCCAGGCCTACCTGGCGTCCAACCTGATCGGCATCAAGGCTGCGGTACGCGCAGGCTTGGGCATCACCGCGCGCAGCCAGGAAATGGTCGGCCCGGACATGCGTGTGCTCGGCCAGAGTGATGGCCTGCCGCCGTTGCCTGACGTCACCTATCACCTGTGGGTGCGGGCCAACACGGTCAACCCCCTGGTACGCCAGGCCTATGCCATGGTACGCGCCAGCGTGGGGCTGTGAGCCAATCGCCACGGCCGACCGCGATGCGCTAGAGTGGCGATCTCTCACCCGGTAAGGATGCCCCCATGCAATTCGCCCCCGCCATTCCCGTGCTGCGCATCTTCTCGGTCGACAAGGCCAAGGAGTTCTACCTCGATTTCCTGGGCTTCAGCCTCGACTGGGAACACCGCTTCGCCCCCGACCTGCCGCTGTACGCGCAAATACACCGCGACGGGCTGATCCTGCACCTGTCCGAGCACTATGGCGACGCCACGCCGGGCTCTACCGTGTTTGCCCGGGTCGAGGATCTGAAGGCGCTCGAAAGCGAACTGCTGGCCAAAAAGTACGGTTATTCACGCTCGGAAGCCGAGCGGGTGGACTGGGGGCTGCAAATGCAGATCCGTGATCCGTTCGGGAATTTGCTGCGGTTTTGTCAGCAGATTGGGGATGAATAACATTGCTGAAATCTCCCACACACTGTTTAGACACCCCTGAATAGGCTCAGCAGCGAAAGTTCTGCATTGTGCGCGCATCTGAAACAGGTTCGGCACCAGTAAGGGACTTCGCTTGCAGGCTACAAGTACATATCAAGTCGTCGGTCATCACGGGATCACGTTCCAAATCAATGAAGTGACCGTCCAACCCTCAGATCGAAGTCGCTTGAACCAGCTTTGCTTAACTGCAGCCCGTCAAGACAACTATCGCGTTATCGACCTCATCCTCGAGGTCTACGATCGCATGCAGGCAAATGACAGACCATGCTGGCTGCGCGTAGCTATCTCCTCCCCCGTTTCTCGAAGCCAGGCTGACCTGCTGAACGAGCAGCGCAACAGCGCCGGCGCTTTGTTCGGAAGCGCGGTCAGCACCCCCATCGGAACCATTACGCCAATAGGCGGCTTTGTAGTAGGGGGCTTGGTCGGCTCCTATGTCACCAGCCGCATCCCTACTTTCCATTCCGGCGACAGAATCGTCAGTATTCAAGCCCAAGTCCAAGGCGGCATAGGACCCCAGCGCACCATCAAGAGCCTGATCATCAACAGCCGAGCAGCATGATGAACGATCTGATCAGCATCGCCTTCTTGTCACTGATTGCGTTCCTCACAGACAGAACCCTTCGTCGTCCAAACAGGCGCAAGTGGACGGGCATCGTTCTAATGTCATGCTCCATTGCAAGCCTTTTCTTTCTCGGACATGTAACATTGCTGGGCATCCCAGGATTTCTATGGCCTATATTTCTGGCCGCCACAGGAATCCACTTGCTTACCAATCAGACGAAATATTGTTCCGATGTAGATCCGTGATCCGTTCGGCAATTTGCTGCGGTTTTGTCAGCAGATTGGGGACCACTGAACAGCACGCAGAGCAGCGATCCGGGTTGAGCCCTTTACCTGGGCTCTCCTGACCATTACCCTTGGCACCGCTACTCATTCACGAGGTGTTCGTCCAATGCGCCACTAATGCCGCCGTCCCCTTCGACGGCCAATCTTCAGCCCCTGCTTACAGGTGGGGATGTTGTGGCATGCGTGGAGTTACCCATGACGAATACGTCGATCCTGACGCTCGAGAGCGTCTCCCTGGCCTTGCCCGATGGCAGGTTGCTGTTTTCCGAACTCAATGAATCCTTCGACCAGCGGCGTACCGGGTTGGTCGGACGCAATGGCGTGGGCAAGAGCCTGCTGGGGCATATCCTTGCCGGCCTGCGCGCGCCCACTTCAGGGCGCTGTCGACGCATCGGCCGCGTCCACCATGTGGACCAGCAGAGCATCCACCGCAGCGCGACGGTTGCCGAGTTGGCCCAGGTCGCCCCGGTAGTCCAGGCCCTCGAGCGCATCGAGGCAGGCAGCACCGCCCCCAACGACTTCGACCTGGTCGCGGATCGCTGGGATGTTCGCGAGCGCTTTCGGGCATTGCTCGACCGACAAGGCTTTGCCAGCGTCGACCTGCAGCAAGCCCCAGCCACGCTCAGCGGCGGCCAGGCGATGGGCATCGCCCTGCTCGGTGCGTGGGCCAGTGATGCCGACTTCCTGATCCTTGACGAGCCCAGCAACCACCTGGACCGCTGCGCTCGCGCCAATCTCCTGGAAATGATCCAAGCTTGGGACAAAGGCCTGCTGGTGATCAGCCATGACCGCACACTACTGGCCTCCATGGAACGTATCGTGGAGCTTTCATCGCTCGGGCTGCAGGCATTCGGCGGCAACTACGCGTTCTACGCCGAGCAGAAAATGCACGCCCAAGCCCGGGCCGAGCAGGCGCTTGCGCGTGCCAAGCAGCAACAGCAACGCCAGGCCCGCGAACTGCAACGCCAGCACGAAAATCTCGTGCGGCATCAGGCGCAAGTGGGGCATCAAGCCAAGCATGCCAACCAGGCGAAGATCCTCATTGATCGCCAGCAGCAACGTAGCCAGGTGAGCGCCGGCAAGCAACGGCGCGACCAGCAGGCTACACATCAAGCGCTGCACGAACAGGTCCGGGAGGCTGCGCGACAGGTCGAGCGGCACACGGCGATCACCCTGCACGCGCCGACACCCGCACGTCATCGCGGGCGCGGAGTACTGCGACTAGACGCGCTGTGCCTGCCACGGGGCACAGCTACCCCACTGAGCCTGAGCCTGTCACTTGGTGAGCGCCTGGGGCTGCTTGGGGCCAATGGCAGCGGAAAGTCCACGTTATTGCGGCTGCTGGCCGGAGAGCTACAGGCCACAGCAGGCACCCTGCAAATCAGCGGCGACGTTGCCCTGCTCGACCAGCATTGCAGTCAGTTGACGCCTGGGCTGTCGCTGCTCGAGCACCTGCGCCAGGGCAACGCTGCCCTTTCACAGGCACAGATGCGAACCCGTCTTGCCCAACTGGGCCTGGACGCCGCCCGAATAGAGCTGCCCAGCACACTGCTCAGTGGCGGGGAGCGCATCAAGGGTGCGATGGCTGCAGTGCTGTACCGCGAACAACCGGTGGACCTGTTGCTGCTCGACGAACCCAACAACCACCTGGACCTGCCTTCGCTGCAGGCACTGGAAACCATGCTGGAGCAGTTCTCTGGCGCCCTGCTGGTCGCCTCCCACGACAGCGTATTCCTTGAATGCCTGCACCTTGATGGATGCCTCGACCTGGGCTGAACGACGAAGCATCCAGGGCAATTCATGACTGGCCGTTCCCCATCCTCTGCGGATGTATTATCGTGGCGAGGTGCGCATTTAAAAGCAGCCCGAGCGATCGGGCCTCTGCAAGACAATAGAGGGTGTCATGAGCAACGAGATCAACTGGGACAAGCTGGGCTTCGACTACATCAAGACCGACAAGCGCTACCTGTCCGTGTGGCGCAACGGCGAATGGGACAAAGGCACCCTGACCGACGACAACGTGCTGCACATCAGCGAAGGCTCGACTGCCCTGCACTACGGCCAGCAATGCTTCGAGGGCCTGAAGGCTTACCGCTGCAAGGATGGCTCGATCAACCTGTTCCGCCCGGACCAGAACGCCGCCCGCATGCAGCGCAGCTGCGCCCGCCTGCTCATGCCGCACGTGCCGACCGATGTGTTCATCGAGGCGTGCAAGCAGGTGGTCAAGGCCAACGAGAAGTTCGTTCCGCCGCACGGCAAGGGTGCCCTGTACCTGCGTCCGTTCGTGATCGGCACCGGTGACAACATTGGCGTGCGTACCGCGCCGGAGTTCATCTTCTCGGTGTTCGCCATCCCGGTAGGCTCGTACTTCAAAGGCGGCATGAAGCCGCACAACTTCCAGATCTCCAGCTTCGACCGTGCCGCCCCACAGGGCACCGGCGCAGCCAAGGTCGGGGGCAACTACGCCGCCAGCCTGCAACCGGGTTCCGAAGCGAAGAAAGCCAACTTCGCCGACGCCATCTACCTGGATCCGCTGACCCATACCAAGATCGAGGAGGTCGGTTCGGCCAACTTCTTCGGCATTACCGCCAACAACGAGTTCGTCACGCCGAAATCGGCCTCGGTACTGCCAGGTATCACTCGCCTGTCGCTGATGGAACTGGCGCAATCGCGCCTGGGCCTGACCGTGATCGAAGGCGATGTCGAAATCAGCAAGCTCGATCGCTTCATCGAAGCGGGCGCTTGCGGTACGGCCGCAGTGATCACCCCGATCGGTGGTATCGAGTACAACGGCAAACTGCACGTGTTCCACGACCTGGAAAAGGTCGGCCCGGTCACCCAGAAGCTCTACAACGAGCTGACCGGCATCCAGAGCGGTGACGTCGAAGCGCCGGCTGGCTGGATCATCAAGGTCGCCTGAGGCGTCGCTTTGCAATGAAAACGGGGCGTGTCAGCGATGGCACGCCCCGTTTTCATTGCTGTCAGGGCCGGTCTCTGTGCGGGAAAAGCCGATACTGGCACCATGCCCCCGATAGATGAATTTTTCTTAAATCGCCGTTTGTCTATTCTTTGGCACAATCAGTCATCCAATCGCCGCCCAGGTACTAGCATGCCCCGCGTACTGACCATCGAAGACGACGCCGTCACCGCCCAGGAAATCGTCGCCGAACTTTCCAGCCACGGGCTGGAAGTCGACTGGGCAGACAATGGCCGCGAAGGCCTGGCCAAGGCTATTGCCGGCGGCTATGACCTGATCACCGTGGACCGGATGCTCCCGGAAGTCGACGGCCTGACCATCGTCACCACCCTGCGCAGCCTGAAGATCGCCACGCCAATCCTGATGATCAGCGCCCTGTCCGATGTCGACGAACGCGTGCGCGGCCTGCGTGCCGGTGGCGACGACTACCTGACCAAACCTTTCGCCTCTGACGAAATGGCGGCCCGTGTCGAAGTGCTGCTGCGGCGCAACAGCGTGCCCATGACCCAGACCCGCCTGCAGGTCGCCGACCTGGAGCTGGACCTGATCAGCCATGAAGCCCGACGCGGCGAGAGCAGCCTGAACCTGCTGCCAACCGAATACAAACTGCTCGAATTCCTGATGCGCCACTCCGGGCAGGTCATCACTCGCATGATGATCTTCGAGGAAGTCTGGGGCTATCACTTCGATCCAGGCACCAACCTGATCGACGTCCACATCGGTCGTCTGCGCAAGAAGATCGATCCACCCGGCCAGACACCGCTGATCCGAACCGTACGGGGCTCCGGTTATGCCATTGCTGAACCCGTCTAAAGGCTGGAGCTCCTCGACCAGCCGCCTGCTGGCGCTGTACAGCTTCCTGTTCGTGGCCTGGAGCAGCATCCTCATGGGGGTGCTGTACTTCGAGGTCACCAGCTATCTGAACAAGCTGACCCGCCACTCCATGCTGCAACGCCAGCACCTCTTCGCGCACATGACCGGCAAGCAGCTGGACGATGCACTGATCGCCAGCCAGGCCTTCGAAGAACGCAGCTTCGACGCCTACGGCCTGTTCGACCCGCAACTCAACCCCATCGGCGGTCGTATCCGCTCGATCCCGGCGGAGTTGGGCCTGGATGGCAAGGTTCACGAACTCAAGCGTTGCCTGGATGCCGACGATCCGCACTTGCCGCGCGACAGCTGCGATGCCGTGGCGATCCGCATCTCCGATGGCCGCTGGCTGGTGCTGGTGCGCGACAACGGCTCGCTGTTCGTGGTGACCCGGATCATTCTGCACGCGCTGCTCTGGGGGATTTCACTGACGCTGATTCCCGGTTTCGCCGGCTGGTACCTGCTACGCAGGCGCCCGCTCAAGCGTATCCGCGCGGTACAAGCCAGCGCCGAGCTGATCGTCGCCGGCGATCTCACCCACCGTTTGCCGCTGTCGGCACGACGAGACGAGCTGGACATGCTGGCAGCGATCGTCAACGCCATGCTCGACCGCATCGAACGGCTGATGCACGAGGTCAAGGGTGTCTGCGACAACATTGCCCACGACCTGCGCACGCCGCTGACCCGCCTGCGGGCCCAGCTCTACCGCATTCGCCAGCAGAGTGGAGCGAACTCGCCGCAAGCCGAAGCGCTGGATCAGGCCATCAGCGAGACCGACACCCTGATGGCACGCTTCCGCGGCCTGCTGCGCATCAGCGAGCTGGAAGACCGCCAGCGCCGCGCAGGGTTCGTCGAGCTTGATCCGCACAATTTGCTGGTGGAGCTGCACGACTTCTACCTGCCGCTTGCAGAGGATGGCAGCATTCGACTGCAATTGGAGCAGCCTGCGCAACTGCCCGCGCTGCACGGCGACCGGGAGCTGCTGTTCGAGGCCTTGGCCAACCTGGTCGGCAATGCCATCAAGTTCACCCCAGAGGGGGGGCAGGTACGGATCCAGGCACGGCGGGACGACGATGGCGTGCATATCGCCATCGAGGACAGCGGGCCAGGGATTCCGGAACAGGAGCGGGCGGCGGTGCTCAAGCGCTTCTATCGCAGCGAGGAAGGCCATCGTCACCCAGGGTTCGGGCTGGGGTTGTCGATCGTTGCAGCGATCGTCGACCTGCATGGGTTCAGACTGGAAGTGGGCAGTAGCGAGCTAGGCGGGGCGAAGTTGGTACTGCACTGCTCGATCGCCTGAAAAGCTGAAAAGCATCGCGGGACAAGTCGGAGGGCTGTTCGGCACCCCGACGTGTCCCGCGACAGGGCTGCAGGGCAGCCCTCGAGCTGTATCAGTCAGCCAGACGCCAGGTGGTGGTGCCTTTGCTGTCTTCCAGCACCACCCCCATGGCAGTCAGTTGATCGCGAATGCGATCGGACTCCGCCCAGTTTTTGTCCGTACGCGCCTGCAGACGCGCCTGGATCAAGGCTTCGACCTCGGCAGCATCGACACGGCCTTCGGCACCGGCACGCAAAAAGTCGTCGGCATCCAGTTGCAGCACACCCAGCACATCACCCAGCTCACGCAGGCGACCGGCAAGGCCTGCCGCTGCATCAGCGTCGCTGTCGCGCAGGCGGTTGATCTCTCGCACCAGGTCGAACAGCACGGCGCAGGCTTCAGGGGTGCCGAAGTCATCGTTCATCGCCACGGTGAACCGCTCGACGAACGCCTCGCCACCCTTGGCGGCTACGCGCGGCAGGCCACGCAGTGCGTGATAGAAACGCTCCAAGGCGCCCTTGGCATCGCGCAAGCTGTCTTCGGAGTAATTGATGGCGCTGCGGTAGTGGCTCGCCACCAGCAGATAACGCACCACCTCCGGGTGGTACTTCTCGAGCACGTCACGAATGGTGAAGAAGTTGTTCAGCGACTTCGACATCTTCTCGCCATTGATGCGAATCATGCCGCAGTGCATCCAGGCCGCCGCATAAGGCTTGCCGGTGGCCGCCTCGCTCTGGGCGATCTCGTTCTCGTGGTGCGGGAACTCGAGATCGCTGCCACCACCGTGGATGTCGAAGCTCTCGCCCAGGCAGCAGGTGGACATCACCGAGCACTCGATGTGCCAGCCCGGACGGCCTGGACCCCAGGGCGAATCCCAGCTCGGCTCGCCCGGCTTGGCGCCCTTCCACAGGACGAAGTCCAGCGGATCCTGCTTGGCCTCGTCAACCTCGATGCGAGCGCCGATGCGCAGGTCTTCGATCTTGCGTCGCGACAGCTTGCCGTAGCCGACGAACTTGCCGACGCGGTAGTACACGTCGCCATTGCCCGGTGCGTAGGCATAGCCCTTGTCGATCAGGGTCTGGATCATCGCGTGCATGCCAGGAATGTGATCGGTGGCACGCGGTTCCAGGTCCGGCTTGAGGATGTTCAGGCGCCGCTCATCCTCGTGCATGGCATCGATCATGCGCGCAGTCAGCTCATCGAAGCGCTCGCCGTTTTCGTTGGCGCGGTTGATGATCTTGTCGTCGATGTCGGTGATGTTGCGTACGTACGTGAGCTCATAGCCGCTCTTGCGCAGCCAACGGGTAATCAGGTCGAACGCCACCATGCTGCGACCATGGCCCAGGTGGCAGTAGTCGTACACGGTCATGCCGCAGACATACATGCGCACCTTGTTGCCATCCAGGGGTTTGAAAACTTCCTTGGTCTTGCTCAGGGTGTTGTAGATGTTAAGCACGAGGATTCCTTAGCTGCCCCACGAATCGCGCAGGGTCACGGTGCGGTTGAACACCGGGCGACCCGGCTGGCTGTCTTTCAGGTCGGCGCAGAAGTAGCCTTCGCGCTCGAACTGGAAGCGATCTTCTGGCTGGGCCTGGCCCAGCGAAGGCTCGGCACGACAACCCGTCAGCACCTGCAGCGATTGCGGATTGATGTTTTCAAGGAAGCTGCCGCCCTCATCGGTTTTCTCCGGGTTGGGCGAGCGGAACAGGCGGTCGTACAGGCGCACCTCGCACTCGACGCTGGCGGCGGCCGGCACCCAGTGGATCACGCCCTTGACCTTGCGGCCCTCGGGGTTCTTGCCCAGGGTGTCCGGATCGTACGAGCAGCGCAACTCGACGATATTGCCCTCGGCATCCTTGATCGCCTCGTCGGCACGAATCACGTAGCTGCCGCGCAGGCGCACCTCGCCGGCTGGCTCCAGGCGCTTGTACCCCTTGGGCGGCTCTTCCATGAAGTCATCACGGTCGATGTACAGCTCACGGGCGAACGGCAGGACGCGCACGCCCATGTCTTCCTTCGGGTGGCGCGGCAATTCGAGTTGCTCGACCTGGCCTTCTGGATAGTTGGTGATCACCACCTTCAGCGGACGCAGTACGCACATGGCGCGCGGCGCGGTGCGGTCGAGGTCGTCACGGATGCTGAACTCGAGCATCGACATGTCGACCACGCCATCGGAGCGGTTGGTGCCGACCATGTCGCAGAAGTTGCGGATCGAGGCCGGGGTGTAGCCACGACGGCGGTAGCCCGAGAGCGTGGACATGCGCGGATCGTCCCAGCCCTCGACGTGCTGCTCGTCCACCAGTTGCTTGAGCTTGCGCTTGGAGGTGATGGTGTAGTTCAGGTTCAGGCGGCTGAACTCGTACTGGCGTGGATGCGCCGGTACCGGCAGGTTGTCGAGGAACCAGTCGTACAGCGGACGATGGCCTTCGAACTCCAGGGTGCAGATCGAGTGGGTGATGCCCTCGATGGCGTCCGACTGGCCGTGGGTGAAGTCGTAGTTGGGGTAGATGCACCACTTGTCACCGGTCTGGTGGTGGTGGGCATGGCGGATGCGGTAAAGAATCGGGTCGCGCAGGTTCATGTTCGGCGAGGCCATGTCGATTTTGGCACGCAGCACACGCTCGCCGTCCTTGAACTCGCCGGCCTTCATGCGTGCGAACAGGTCGAGGTTCTCCTCGACGCTGCGCTCGCGGAACGGGCTGTTCTTTCCAGGCTGGGTCAGGGTGCCGCGATACTCCTTGGCCTGCTCAGGGGTGAGGTCGCACACGTAGGCCTTGCCGCGCTTGATCAGCTCGACCGCCCAGTCGTGCAACTGGTCGAAATAGTCGGAAGCGAAGCGCACCGGACCTGTCCACTCGAAGCCCAGCCACTTGACATCACGCTGGATGGCGTCGATGTACTCCTGGTCCTCCTTGGCCGGGTTGGTGTCGTCGAAACGCAAGTGGCAGGCGCCACCGAACTCCTGGGCCAGACCGAAGTTGACGCAGATCGACTTGGCGTGGCCGATGTGCAGATAACCGTTCGGTTCCGGCGGGAAGCGGGTGACGATACTGCTGTGCTTGCCCGAGTCCAGGTCAGCCTGGACGATCGGTCGCAGGAAGTTCGCAGGGACGGCGGGGGCGCCTTTGGCAGCGGCGTTGGTCGCGTTGTCGGTGGGCTTGCTCATAGGATCCTTGAATGCAGATGTCCGGTCCGGGTAGGCCGATTGAATCAAAGGGCCTATCATAGCCGAAGCAGTCAAGCTGCTGACAGCCGGGCACCGACAAACTGGCGCGATTTCTCGCAGCGTTTTGTCGCCAGCTGGCAAAATGGCCGCCGCGCGCCTTGTGTCGCCGCCGCCAGATCCTGCGTCAGGTACAGTACGCGACCTGTGCACCCTATTCTCGAATGCCTTGAAAGAGCGAATTTCAGCATGTCCAAAGTCAAACTGAGCACCAACCACGGCGACATCGTTCTGCAACTGAACGCCGAAAAAGCCCCGAAAACCGTCGAGAACTTCGTTCAGTACGTCAAGGACGGCCACTTCGACGGCACCGTCTTCCACCGTGTGATCAAGGGTTTCATGATCCAGGGCGGCGGCTTCGAGCCTGGCATGAACCAGAAGAAAACCCGCGCCAGCATCGAAAACGAAGCCGACAACGGCCTGAAGAACACCAAGTACAGCATCGCCATGGCCCGCACCATGGAGCCGCACTCGGCCTCGGCGCAGTTCTTCATCAACGCTTCCGACAACGACTTCCTCAACCACAGCGGCAAGAACGTGCAGGGCTGGGGCTACGCGGTATTCGGCGAAGTGACCGAAGGCCGTGAAGTGGTCGATGCCATCGAGAAAGTCGCCACCGGTTCCAAGGCTGGCCACCAGGACGTGCCGAAGGACGACGTGATCATCGAGAAAGCCGAGATCATTGAGTGATCCTGCTGATCTCCGATCTGCACCTGCAAGAAGAACGCCCGGACATTACCCGGGCGTTTCTAGATCTGCTCGATGGGCGGGCGCGGCACGCCAAGGCGCTGTACATCCTTGGCGACTTCTTCGAAGCCTGGATCGGCGACGATGCCATGACGCCCTTCCAGCAATCGATCTGCCAGGCACTGCGCACGCTGTCCGACAGCGGCACAGCCATCTACCTGATGCACGGCAATCGCGACTTTCTCATCGGGCAGGACTTCTGCAAGGCCGCTGGCTGCACCCTGCTGGCCGACCCCAGCGTGGTTGAGCTGGGCGGTGAGCCGGTACTGCTGATGCATGGCGACACCTTGTGCACCCGCGACGTCGCCTACATGAAGCTGCGCCGCTACCTGCGCAACCCGCTGAGCCTCTGGATCCTGCGTCACTTGCCGCTGTCCACGCGCCAGAAGCTGGCACGCAAGCTGCGCAGTGAAAGCCAGGCGCAGACGCGGATGAAGAACACCGAAATCGTCGATGTCACCCCCGACGAAGTGCCCAAGGTGATGAGCGAGCACAATGTGCGTACGCTGATCCACGGCCATACCCACCGCCCTGCCCTGCACAAGCTGGTGGTCGAAGGCCAGCCGGCGCGACGCATCGTACTGGGAGACTGGGATCGCCGAGGCTGGGCGCTGCAGGTGGACGACCAGGGCATGCATCTGGCGCCATTCGAATTTTCCTGATGTGCAGCGGCCCTGAGGCGGTTTGCGCCACCGCAGGGCCACTGATTCCGCCTATTTTCCCGTGCTGACCAACGCCTGCTCATCCCGTTCGCGCACGACATACTGGCGATACTGAGGATCGGACGTGATCTGCGCCTCGGTAAACGGAATCGGCGCCAATTGCCCGGCAGCAAAGGCACGCGTCTGGTCGAAGGCATGCACCGAGGCCGACTCGCTCGACAGTGAAAACGCCAGCAGCCCCTGAGCCTGAGGCCCCTGTTCGGTGAAGCTGACCAGTTGCAGGTAGCTGGTACCGCTGACCACCAGACGCTTCCCTGCCCCATGGGGCACACTGACCATGGCGTTATAGATCCCCAGCTCCTGCGGGCCACCAGGCACCGGCGTGCCGTCCAGCGCCTGCTGGACCTGCCCCCACTGCTGTTCTTGCACCATGCCGCCTTCCTGAACCTGCGCCAACGAAGCCAGCGCCGCCTCGCGGAGCAGCTTGCGCACTGCCGCTTGCTCTACCGCAAGACCGCGCGGCGTGTGCTGCGGATCGGCCGGATCGAACGCCACACGCCAGATGTGTGGCTGGTCGCCCAGCGTCTCCATGATGTTGGCAAAATGCACAAGCCCCATGCCGCTATCAGTGCCGGCCTTGCCGTTCCAGGCCTTGAGGCTCGCGCACAGCGTCTGCAGCTCGCTTTCGGCACCTTTGCACCAGTCCAGCAGCTCTGGCAGCACCTGACTGGCCAGATACACCTCGTCGTCCATCACCATTCGCTGCAGCTCCGGCACACCGAGCTTGTCGCGGCCTTGCAGGCGCTGCAAGGCAAAGCGGGTGCGCATGCCCAAGGGCTGGTCTTCACGGCTGACCAGCGGCGAGAAGCCGGTCAGTGGCTGGGCCGGGTTGACCTGCCAGGCCGAGTCGTTGGAGTTCTGCACGAAGTCCCCGCGTTCAAGGCTTGGTTGCAGGCGCGCCGGAAAGATTCCAGGTTGTGCGGCATCGGCGTCGATCTTCCACTGGCATGCGCTGCGCGAACCATCCAGGACCACCAACGGCCCCGCCAGCGACGGGTCGCTGCACTGGGCAAGCAGGGCCTTGTCGACATATGGCACCACCGACTGATTCAGGTACAGCGCACGGCCACCGGCATCCACTGCCAGGGTATTGACCCAGGGAATACCCTGCAGCTTGGCCACCGAGGCCTTGAGGCCATCGATGTCCTTGGCGCGGTTGATCCCGTACCACTGCTCGAGCACTCGCGTGTTATCGAGATTGGCATCGCGCAGGCTGTAGGCATAGTGGCTATCCCAGTCCAGGCGCCCCGGCCACTGCACCACAGGTCCGAACTTCGAGACATGGACCTGGCGCTGCACCTGACTGAGCGTTCCATCTACCCCCCTCACCGCAACAGTGATGGTCTGCTGTTCGAGCGGCAGCGACTGGCCATCAAGCAGGTAGCGGGTGGGATCCTTCGGATCGAGCTGCAGGCGGTAGAGGGTGAAGTGCTTGGAGGTGTCGACCGTGTGGGTCCAGGCCAGGTCGCGGTTGAAGCCGATATTGATCACGGGCAACCCCGGCAGCGCCGCCCCCATGACATCGAGTTGCCCAGGAATGGTCAACTGCATCTGGTAGAACCGCAGGCCTCCCACCCAAGGGAAGTGCGGGTTGGCAAGCAACAAGCCGCGCCCATTGGCCGAACGCTGTGCACCGACGGCCACGGCGTTGCTGCCGCGCTCGCTGGCGAACGCCTGCTGGCGCGCCAGGGCCACGCTGTAGTCGGCCTTGGGCCTGTGCATGGCAAGGCTCGGCGGCGTCGCCGCGACCACCGCTTCGGCGAACTGGCCGATGCCCCCTTCAGCCAGCAGTCGGCGGGTCAGCTTCACCAGGTCCAGGCTGGTGATTGGCCTGACCCAGTCGCCCGCCCCGCATTCCACCGGCAGCCCCTGGGCCTTGCGCTCGGCCAGCGCTCGGTTGTAGCCGGCAGCGTAGCCCTCCAGACGATCGCGAATTGGCGCCGACTGCGCCTGGAGGAATCCGTTGACCGCCACATTGTCGTTCAGCCAGGTGAAGAACAGGTCGCTGTCGAGGTTGTCGCGCTGCTCGACCGTCTTGCCTTCGGCACCGAAATACTTCGACCGCTCACCATTGACCGTAAGCACTTCGCCAGCCAGCAGGCACAGGTTGTCCTGGGCGTAGGCGTAGCCGATGCCATAACCCAGGCCACGCTCGTCGCTGGCCAGGATGTGCGGCACACCGAAGCTGGTGCGACGGATCTGCGCCGAAGCATCGCCGGCAACTTCCCGCGCCTGCACGCCGGCGGCAGCGGTGGCGAGCACGATGGCCAGGCCAAGGCAGGACAAGGGACGCGATAGTGTGATCACGGGCACTCCTGGGGAATGAGAGGTCATCCCGATCAGACGAGCGGCCGGATGAAAATTTTACGTATTGCGCTGCGCGAGAACGTCTTGAAAAGGACGTGGCAGTTTTTTTTCAGCAAGAACTGCAGTTTTCCCGCGCTCATTCGTCCTAGTAGTTAGGTACTCATGATTTCGGGACAGTCCACGAAAAGGAGCATTCACATGTACAACCCGCAACTGCAGCGCCAGCGCACAGCTGACCGTGCAACGCCGCAAGACAGCGCTGGCGCACAGGAACGGATCGGCAACGAACAGATCCGCGAGCTGCTGCGCGCCTACGGTCTGCGCACCAGCCTGATCCGCCTGAAGGTCATCGATGCGCTGCATTCGGCCGATCGCAGCGGGCGCAGCATCGGCGTGCGCGGGGTGCATGCGCAGTTGGAGCAACTGGATATCCCGCTGTCATTCCTCAGTGTGCGCGAAGTGCTCAAGCGACTCTGCACCGAGGGCGTCATCAGCCTGGGCGATGACAAGTGCTACAGCCTCCAGCCCGCAGCTCGCGCCGTGCTGGAACAGAACGCCTTGCGCTGAATCCCGGGCCGGCCAGGACGGCCGGCTCGCCTGTCTCAGGACTTGACCTTGCGCCGCATGATGCCGTTGATCACCACGACGACCACGGCGATACCAATGGCCAAATACTGGAAGGTCTGCTCGCTGATCGTGCCCTGTTTCTGCAGATAGCTCAGGCCGAACATCACCCCCATCATCACCGCGATGATGAGAATCGAATATTTGAAGCGCTGCATGTGTGTCATCGGCAATTCCTTGGAACATCGGGGACAAAAAAGCTCGTCACGAGCCGGCCACATGATACATGGCCAAATCCAGGTGCGATGCATTTCCTGCTGAGCTTCACCGCTCAAGATTGAAAACATGGACGCCCGGCTCATGCCCTGGAGCACCCATGACAAGACCCTTCCTGCTTTGCACCCTGATAGTTGTCCCGCTCACCTTCGCCCACGCCATTGACACCAGCACCCTGCCCCGCGAACAGCTGCTCGAACTCGGCGCACGCCTCGAAGCCACCAGCAGTAACAACCAGTGGCAGCAACTGTGGCAGCAAGTGCGTGGCAGCGGCTTGCTGCAGGCGCAGCCAGGCCAGTTGCACTTCATCCTCCAACCCTCGGAACTGCCGGTCCTGGCCAGGTTGACCCTGGCACAGGCGCAGCAGGTGGAGGCGTTCGCCAGCACCCATGCGCGCTACCGCCGGGTATTCAGCCCGCAAGTCATCGGCTATCGCGGCGGCCAAGCGCTCGAAGCGCTGTGCGTGGACGTGGACTGGCGCGCACTCCCCGCCGGCGCGGTAGACAACCCTCAGCACTATCTGGGCGTGGTAAGCCTGCGTAAAGCCTATCCCTGTGAATGAAATGGGTGGGCACACCCTTGGAGCACAACCAAAAACTCGATCGAGATAGATCAAGACCTACAGCGAAATCATAGATCAACTTCCTACGTAAAAGCTCGCCTCTGCCTGCAAGAGACGCGCTACTGAAACTACAAAGCATGGGCCACTTGGCGCCTAGGAATGACTGGGAGGGGTGGCTGAGAATCTCTGCACACCAACCGTGCAGGCTTCAAAGACAAAAGGAAATCGCATATGGAACTGCCAGATCTGACTGCAATCGATGTCACTCTATTACCCCATTCGCTGCAATCACTGATCGAGTGCGTCGGCCTTGAAAATGCTTACCGGCTGACGTGCGCCTACGGTGGCCGCCCCAAGTACATCCCCAAACATCGGGACCGTACACGGCTGGCCGAGCTGTTGCCGGCAGAAGCACTGGACGCACTGATCAAGCGCTACGCTGGTGTCGCACTGGAGATCCCCAAGGCCGATCACTTCCAGCGCCAGTTGCGCAATCTGCAAATTCAGAAAGAAAGCGCCAGCGGGCTGTCGCGCAGCCTGCTCGCAGACAAGTACGGACTGAGCCTGCGTCAGATTGGCAACATCCGGCGCCAAGACAATCACCCCCACTGAAAACAGACCTGAACGGTCACCACCCACCAAGGAGTAATGCCTATGTCCATTGACAGCAGCCTGATCGGCTCCGTCATCAACTCTCTGCCCATGGACCGAATGATCGCCGGCCCCTTGCAGGCCATGGTCCAGGCGCAGGTCACCGCGAGCAAGTCATACGCCGACTTCCTCATGAATGTCTGCATCCAGGACGGCAAGGCAGTCGCCATCCAGTTCGACTACGACGAAACCGTCGTCGGTGAGGATGGCGAGTACAAAGGCGTCGTTGCCAAGAGCATGAAGGTGCCGCTGCTGGCGGCCATCACCCACCCGAACATTGCCATCGACGAGGGCAAGATCGAGTTCGAGATGACCATCAACCAGATGGCCGAGGATCGATCCGCCAAGGATATGGAAGGCAGCATGGAGGCCTCGCTCGGTTGGGGACCTTTCAAGCTGAATGTGAAAGGCAGTGTAAGCCACAAGTCGGAACAAACCCGCAAGACCGATACCCGAGCGCGCTATGCCTTCAACACCACCGTGCGCCGCCAGGAACCACCGGAAGCCCTCATGCGCGTGATGGAATTCCTCACCGATGCCGCAACCAAACCTACCGTGCTCGCTAGCGCAGAACTGCGCAGTACCGACAACATCTCCAGCGAAGACACCCTGCCCGGCGCAGAGAAACCCTCCGCAACGCCATGATGCCCAGCGCCGTGCCCCGTCCCCACCTGCCGCAGGTCTCCGCCCGGACACCTGCGGCATCAGCACTGGAGACCGATGATTGGATCAGCCCTGCGAACACCCTCAACCGACGCCCATGACTTCCACCGACCTGCGCGACATCACGCGCGGACTCCAGGAAGCCGCCGCGGCAACCAATACTCTGATTGCCCAACAGTACCTCAGACTCTTCGATCAGTTCTTCGACGTGGACGCCGAGCAGCCCGGCATGCCGATGCGTGCCAAGATGGTCGAAGTGGCGATGGACGACACGCACACCCTGCGCATCCCACTGATTGCCCTGGTGTCTGCCAAGGGCCTGGCCCTGGAGCGCATGCAGGTCGACCTGTCGGTTCACGTGAAGAACGCACAGGCCCGCCAGGAAGTGCTGCAGCAGGCGAACGAGACCACTTCGTGCTCGCACTTCAAAGTCACCGTGGGCGCCCAAGCGCGCCGTGGCGAAGGACGCGACCCCGACGAAGTACAGATCCGCATGCAGTTCCAGGCCTGCGAGCCGCCCGAAGCGATCAACCGGCTGATCGAGGAGTACACCAACCTGATCCTGCCTCTGCGCACACCGCCCAAACCCACCCCGGAGCCGGGCGCGGACAGCAACCAGTTCATAGAAGCCGCCACTGTCCGCCGAGCGGGTCAGAAGTCGCGTTTGTAGAAGATGTCCAGCGAGCTCGCCAGCCCGCTGGCGGCCTCCAGATAGACCTTCTTGCTCAGTTTGTACCGCAGTGCAATGGTGTTGGCCGGCTCGAACACACCGACCCCATAACGCAGGCTGAGGCGCTCGGTCAGGTTGCCGCTGGCCACCACGTTGGTCTTGTTGCCCGAACCTTCGGTATCGAGTTGGAAATCATCGATCCCCAGGCTCGAGGCCAGGCTGCCGGTAATCCCGGCGCTCCCGGCAAGGCCCAGGCCCAAGGCCGCTTCAGCCAGCATGTTGTTATCCTCGCCCGAGTTGCCCAGGGGACGTCCCAGCACGAGATACGACAACGCCTGCTCCTGGCTCATGGCCGGCTCCGAGAACACTTGGGTGGTCGGCTGCTCGGCACTGCCGCTCAGGCGAATACCCGCGATGACGTCGTCGACCTTGCGAATCGCTTCGATGTCCAGGTATGGCTGATCGAGGGGGCCTGCGAACAGCAGGCGCGCACGGCGAATGGTCAGGCGCTGGCCATAGGCCCGATAGCGACCGTCGGCCAGGCTCAGCTCACCACGCGTATCCAGGTTGTCACCGATGTGCACATGGCCCAGCAGATTGGCGGTCAGGCCGAAGCCGCTGAACGACAACTTGTCACGACCGACTTCGACATCGATGTCCATCGCGACCGCCATCGGCGGCGTGCCCTCTTCGGTCTGGTGGCCGACAATTACCGTGTCGTCGGAGACCTTCACCGTCGAAGGCGGCAGCTCGCGGACGGTGATCTTGCCCTTGGGTACCTGCACCTTGCCGGTCACTGCCAGCTTGTCGCCGGACAGACGAATGTTGAGATCCGGCGCAACCTCCAGAGCGGCATAGGGTTCAACGTTGACCGGAAGTTGCTGGCCCTGCAAACGCAAGTCGACAGCCAACGCCTGCCCCCAGGCCAACTCGCCGGTCAATTGCCCGCGACCGACCTCGCCACTTCGCCAATCACCGCTGATCCGTACCTGCTCCCCGGCGACGAGCGCACGCAGCGACAGGTCTTCCAGGCTGACCGGCAACTCGGCGCCACTGACATGCCCGCCGCTAAGCACCAGGTTGCCGTTGATCTGTGGCGCCAGCAAGGTACCTGACAAGCGCCCGTCTCCGTTGAGCTGCCCAGCCAGGCGCTCGACCATTGGCACGAAAGGCCGGGCGATCGACAGATCCAGCCCGGAAAGGCGAAACTCGCCAGAAAGCGGTTTGTCCCGGCCCAAGGGATCAATGCGTGTCGACAGGTTCAACTCACCCAACCGGTCGCCACGAAACACCAGTGACGTGTCTACCCGGCGAGGTGCCAGCGTGCTGTCCAGGCGCAACGTCTGGTAGGGGAAATCGATCCAGCGCCCGTTATCGCGGACCCGCAGCGTGCCGCCGCTGGCGTCGATGCGCACCGTGCCTTTGGGGCCGCTGGCCGGCATATCCAGATTGATGTCGGCATTGAGCATGCCTTGCCAGGCGAAATCCTTCGGCAGCCACTGGGCCAGGCTGTCGATGGGGAACTGCTTGAGGTGGTAGCGCAAACGTGGATCCGGCGCCAGACGCTGATCCTCGCCACACAGGCTGGCAGCGCCGGAGCGCCAGCAATGTGCACCGAAGTCGAGCTGGCCGTTGGCCAGACGCTGCAGGCGTGCGGGGGCTTGCAATTGCCAGTCCTGACCGCCCGCCTGGATACGCCCGCTGGCCAGGCGGCCACGCCAATCACCTTTACCGAGCGTGCCATCCAGTGCAAGGTCGAGCTTGAGCTGGGGTCCATTCAGCGCCACTGTCAGCGCCTGCTGACGGATATCACCTTTGCCCGTGGCATCAAGATTGCCCAAGGCCGTTTCGCCCAGGCGGATATTGCCGGCCTTGAGGGTGATCAGCCCACGCTGAGCGCTGTCCAGGCGTGCGTCGAGATCCAGACGCTGTATGCGGTTGTCAGCCTGGGCCAGCTGTTGCCCCTGGAGACTCAGGGCACCCTGCGGCGCGGCCAGCGTGCCAGCAAGGTCGAGGCGGCCTTTGACCTGCCCCTGCAAACGCGGCCAGAGCTGGCCGAGGCGCGGCAGGTCGAGGTCGATGCGACCGGCCAGGCGCTGCTGCAGGCTGCCACTGCCGTTGATCCGGTTGTCGCCCAACTGGATCGCCAGCGCACCGAGCGTCCACGCCTCACCTGCACCTTTGGCATCAGCCTTGAGCACCGCCGGCTGACCACGCAGGCGCCCCTTGAGGTCAAGTTGGGCCTCGAGCTGCAGACGCTCGTTCTTCAATTCGCCCTTGCTGCGCAAGGGACCTGCCAAAGTGCCCGGCAGCTCCGCCAGCCAATAGGCTGGGTCGAGCGCCGACAATTGCAGATCGACATCCCAGGTAATCGCGTCGGCAAAGCCCAGCGTCACGGCTCCCAACGCCTTGCCCTGGCCAGCAAGCAGTGCCAGCTGTGGCAGGCGCACCTGGGTCAGGTCGCCAGCGAACGGACTGGCCAGGCTGAACGCACCGGCCGGGCCATCGAGATCTCCCTTGAAATCACCGTTGTAGGTGCCGTCACGATAGTGCACCTGGGCATTGAAACGCTTGAGCGTAACTTGCGGTGCTTCGTCCATCGGGTACAGGCGCAGCCAGGGAAAGTCGAGCCAGTCGATCCTGGCATCGGCCGTCAGCCCTTGCTGCCAGTCGGCACTGGCCTGCAGCGCGAGTCGCTGTGTCTCACTGGCCGTGAGATCCAGTGTCTCGAGCCGGGCACCCTTGGCATCGACCTTGCCATTCAGGGCCAGGGCAATTGGCCCCTGCTCGGCCGGAAGGCTGGCCGTGCCCTTGAGCAGGTATCCCTTGAGCAGGTCACCCTTGGCCTGAAGGTTGACCTGGTTCAGTTGCAGCGGATCGGGTAACGAGGCAGAGGGACGGAACGCTTGCGCGCGGATCTGCAGTGTCGCGGGCAGGTGATCGGCCAGCGCCTGCAGCTCACCCTCGAGCTGAGCCTCAAGGTAACCCGTGCTGCTGCCCTCGAGGGTCAAGGTCTTCTGCAGGTCGCCTTTGGCATTGAGCACCAATTGCCAGGCCTGACCATCCACTGCCGGCAACTGCAGCGTGGCATCGGCCTGAAGCGGCCAATCTCCCTGGGGCAGCAGGCTGCCCTGCAGGCTCAGGTGCAGGTCGTCACGCTGCAATTGCAGGGCATCGATACGCAGGCCTTCGGTCGTCCAGTGGGCTGCCAGTTGCAGGTCGCCGAGCAGCTCGCTGCCATCCAGGCGTAATTGACCGACCTTGACCTCACCCAGCTCGATGGCGATCGGCAAACGCAACTCAGGCAGTTGCAACGGCCCGGTGTCCGGCTGCGACTCACTCGCAGCGAACGCCATGTCGATACGTTCGGCCTGCAACCGCTGCACGCACAGCGTGGCGCGCAACAGGCACGACGGCGACCATTGCAGTTGCGGTGCCTGCAGCTCGACCCGACTGCCATCCTGGGCCCAGACCAGGTGAGCAGCCTGCCATTGGCCTCCCAGTCGGCCCTGGAAGTCCTCGACCTCAAGCCCCGGCACCAGGCCCAGAACCCAGCGGCTGCCCGCTTGCGTTCCCAGTACCAGCGTTGCGCAAAGCCCCACCAGCAGCAACAAGCCCAATACGATCGACAACGCAGGTTTGAGCAGACGCATCACAGTTCAGGCCCCATGGAGAAATGCAGCCGGATACCACCGTCATCATCCAGCGCGCGCGCCAGGTCCAGGCGCAGCGGCCCGACCGGCGAAACCCAGCGCACGCCGATGCCGACGCCAGTCTTGAGGCTGGGCAGTTCCAGCGAATTGAACGAGTTGCCTTGGTCGATGAAGGTCGCCACGCGCCATTTCTCCGTGAGCGAATACTGGTACTCGGCACTGCCGGCCACCAGGTAGCGGCCACCGATACGGTCGCCCTTGTTGTTCTTCGGCGACAGCGTCTGGTAGTCATAGCCCCTTACGCTCTGGTCGCCACCGGCGAAGAAGCGTAGTGAGGGCGGGACGTTCTGCTGGTAGCCGTTGGTAGCGCTGCCACCGAACTGCACGCGCCCGAGGAAGCGATGGTTTTGCCCCAGGGTGGTGAGGCCCTTGAGCAGGACATTGCCATGCACCAGGTTGGTGTCCGAGCCCAGCCCTTCCTTGGCTGCCTGCAGGTCGAACTGCAGGCGATAGCCATTGTGCGGGTCGATGCGGTTGTCACTGCGCAAGTAGGAAAAACTCACGCCAGGCATCAGCAGGTTGCTCAGCCCGGAATCGTCACCCAGGCGGTACTCCTCGCGCTGGTACTTCAGCGAGATCACCCGCTGCCAGCCGCTGGGCAATTTGCTGTGCCATTCGGGGCCGACGGTCAGCAGTTTGCTGAGGGTGTCGGTGCCGGAGATCTCTTCGTTCTGGTAACCACCGGCAAAACGCAGCTTGTCGGTCAGCGGAGGGTCCAGGGGGATGTCATACCACAGGCCGACGTTCTGCCGAGGCGCCGAGAGCTCGGTCTCCCAACCATAACTGTGGCCCTGGGGGTTGACCCAGTGCCGCGTCCAGTTGGCCTTGCCCCGTGGCCCCACGTCGGTCGAGAAGCCCAGGCCCAGCCCCAGCGTTCGCGGCTTGCGGGTGTCCAGGCGCACGTCCACTGGCACGACGTCATCGACCGCCGCGGTCGGCGCCGCATCGACCCGTACCCCGTCGAAATAGCCGCTGGACTGCAGGTCGTTGTTCAGCTCGGCCACCAGCTCGGAGTCGTAGGGCGTTCCTGGCTTGAAGCCGACCATGCGTTGCAGCAGGTCGTCGTCCAGTGGTGCGTCGCCGCCGAAGGTCACCTTGCCCAGGCGATAACGCGGACCACTCTGGTACACCAGTTCGATATCCGCGACGCCCGCTTGCGGGTCTACCGCCAGGCGCTGACGGGAAAAACGCCCGTCGAAAAAGCCATAGCGCGAAGCCTGGTTCTGGATCAGCCGCTTGGCGTCCTCGTAGACACCATGGTTGAGCTGTTCGCCCTGGCGCAATGCCTTACTGTCGGGAATGCGGAAGGCCTTCATCTCGCTCGCCGGGCCTTCGATGCGCACGGTCACATTGCGCAGGCGCACCGGCTCGCCCGGGTCGACGCGAATGATCAGTTGTACGGGTTGATCGGCCTTGCTCGGCGGCTTGACCTGCGTGTCGATCTGCGCCTGGTAGTAGCCCAGCGCCTGGGCCGCCTTGCGCGCCTGCTCCTCGGCGCCCCGGCTGAACCGCAGCAAGGCCTCCTCGTCGCGATCGCCCAGGCTGCCGATGTAGCCTTCGATATTGGCCTGCAGCGCCTTGTTGGACGGTTTGACCCGTACCAGCAGTTCGCTCTGGCCCCATGCTGTGCAGCTGGCGGCGAGCAACAGCACGCCCCAACCGAGTCTTCCTGAATACGTCATGCGGGGCATGCTACCAGAGCGAAGCGGCAGCGTAAGCTGCGGGTAGTTGCGATCAAGCAATTGCTGGATTGGAGGACAGCGGATTCGGATGAAAGAATACCCTCTCGCGGATTGGTCCGATCGCGACCTCGCCAATCTCCTGATAGCCCTGGCGCTCGTAAAACGCTAGGTAATGGACATTGCCAGTGTCCAGTATCACGCCCTGGGTATCCGGATCGTCGGCGCACCAGTCGTGTACTGCCTGTAACAATTGCTCACCATAATGCCGCCCCTGGAACTGCGGGTGCACCCCCAGCAGAGGCAGCACGTGGACCTGCTGGCTCGGCATGCACGCGGCCAGTGCCGCTTGGTACTCGAGGTAACGACGCGTGCAGCGCCTACCCGTGCCCAACAGCATGCGCAGGCGCCAGGCCCAACTGTCGGCCACCCCCAGGCGACGTTGCGGCGGCACGATCAGCGCCGCACCGACCAGGCGATCGTCGACCAGCACACCGATTGCCGGCAACTGCAGGTAGAAATGCTGGCGCACCCATTCGCGCACCATCACTCGCAAGCGTCGCTCATAACCCCTGCGCTGTGCATCGAACAGGTAGGCAAAGGTCGGCTCGTGGCGATAGGCATGGTAGAGCAGCGAACGCACTTCGCGGCTGTAGCCATCGTCGAGCAGGCTGATATGCGCCGGGGCGTCGGACATTGCGATGATCCTCCTGGAATGTACGTATCAGAGCCTTGGAGGCGTCGTGTCGCACATCGTTCCCCCTCCAGCACGTTAGCAGCGCGCCCCCCCACGCTGCCACGCTGGTGATGACGGCCGATGTCAGCTAGCATCCGAAGCTTTTACCAGGATCGGCTTTCCATGAAGATCGTCTCGTTCAACATCAATGGCCTGCGCGCCCGCCCGCACCAGCTGGCTGCGCTGATCGAGAAGCACCAGCCAGACGTTATCGGCCTGCAGGAAACCAAGGTCAGTGACGATCAGTTCCCGCTGGCCGAAGTACAGGCCTTGGGCTATCACGTACATTTCCATGGCCAGAAGGGTCACTACGGGGTTGCCCTGCTCTCGCGCCAGGCGCCACTGTCGCTGGTCAAGGGCTTCAGTACCGATGAAGAGGACGCCCAACGCCGCTTCATCTGGGGCACCTTCGCCGATGCCGACGGCACCCCGATCACCATCATGAACGGCTACTTTCCCCAGGGCGAAAGCCGCGACCACCCTACCAAGTTCCCGGCCAAGCAACGCTTCTACAGCGACCTGCAGGCCCTGCTCGAAGACCAGTTCCGCAATGACCAGCCATTGGTGGTGATGGGCGATGTGAACATCTCGCCCCAGGATTGCGACATCGGCATCGGCGCCGACAACGCCAAGCGCTGGCTCAAGACCGGCAAGTGCAGCTTCCTGCCCGAAGAGCGTGAGTGGATGGAACGCCTCAAGGGCTGGGGCCTGGTGGACAGCTTCCGTCACCTGCACCCGGAAGTGGCAGACCGTTTCAGCTGGTTCGACTACCGCAGCCGCGGTTTCGAGGACGAACCCAAGCGCGGCCTGCGGATCGACCTGATCATGGCGTCGCAGGCACTGCTTCCACGCCTGAAGGCGGCAGGCGTGGACTACGAACTGCGGGCGATGGAGAAACCTTCGGACCACGCCCCCATCTGGCTGGAACTGGCCTGACCAGGCTCAACCGCGCAGGAACGCCTCGACCGCCTGCGCGGCGCTCACCGGGTCTTCCTGCATGAAGCAATGCCCACCCGCCACCTGCCGCTCGCTGACATTGGCATTGAGCCCCACCAGGCGCCGCACCGAATGCGGCACGAACGGGTAGGTGGTTTCACCATGCAGGATCAGCGTCGGGGTGGTGATGCGCTGCAGGCTTGGCCACATCCGCGCCGGGAACGAGCTGAAGATCTCCACCTCGCGGCTGGGCCGGCACTTGAGCACCACACCTTCGCCGCAATCGCCGATGGCATGGCCGATATATGCGTGAAGCGCCGCATCACTCCACCCCTTGAAGATGCCCCGCCCCTGCAGCGACGCCAGCGCCGCCTCGCGGTCCGGCCAATGGCTGCGCCGGGTTGCGGCCTTGCGCGCCAGGGCATGGCGCTGGTGCAGGCCCACCAGTGCCGCTGCGCCCATCACCCCGATCATGCGGCGACTGAACAACACCGGATCGAGCAGCACGGCACGTTCGAACAATCCAGGCCGGCTGGCGAGGATCAGCCCGGTCAGTACCCCGCCAAAACTGTGCCCGAGCGCATGGCGCGGCACATCGCCAAACACCGGGCGCCCCGCCTCGAATGCCTCCAGCACCAACTCCGCGGTGCGGTTCCAGCCACGAAAGGCGCCGCCGTGATCGCTGTCGCCGTGCCCCTGGACGTCGCACAACCACAGGTCGAAGTGCTCCCCCAGGCGCATCAGCATGGGCTCGTACGCCAGGCAGCAGAAACCGTTGCCGTGCAAGAAATGCAGCAACGGCTTGCCGCTCGGCTCGGAATGCCAGCCGCGTAGCGTGAAACCTTCCGAGCAATCATGGGACCAGGGAATCAGCTGCATCGTGTACCGCACTCATCGAACTAGGAAAACGACGATTCTACAAACAGCAGCGGATACAACGAAATCACCAGCAGCAAGGCCATCAGGACATTGAACAGCATCAGCCAGCGAGGATTTTGCAGAAGGTTGCGCAAGGCGCTGCCAAACATGACCCAGATCCCCACGCTCGGCAGGTTGACCAGGGCGAACAGCGCGGCGATGACGATGACGTTGAGCACATAGCCCTGGGCCGGGGTGTAGGTCGTGATCGCACCGACCGCCATGACCCAGGCCTTCGGATTGACCCACTGGAAAGCAGCCGCGCCCCAGAAGCTCAGGGGCTTGCGCGTCCCTGCGGCGTCCCCGGAGATCGGCCCGGAAGTGGCGATCTTCCATGCCAGGTACAGCAGGTAAGCGGCCCCCACGTAGCGCAGGATGCTGTACAGCGGCGGCCAGGCCTTGAACAGTTCGCCCAGCCCGAACCCCACGCCCAGCACCATCAGCATGAAGCCGATGCTGATGCCCATCGCATGGGGGATCGAACGGCGCACACCGAAGTTGACGCCGGACGCCAGCAACATGGTGTTGTTCGGCCCTGGGGTGATCGAAGAAACGAAGGCAAACAGGATGAATGCGGTGAGCAGATCGTATGAGCCGAGCATGGCAGGGACTTCCGTCAGGTACTGATTATCGTGTCATGCCACACTAGCGGAACCCCTCTCGCGCAGACCGGTACAGTTACCTTAAATTACACCTATACACATCACTGTACCGCCGCAGAGGGATCGAAGATCTCTTCGATACTCAACTCGAAAACGCCGGCAATGCTGAAGGCCAGCGGCAGGCTGGGATCGTAGCGGCCGGTCTCGATGGCATTGACAGTCTGGCGCGAAACACCGAGTCGCTCGGCCAGTTCGGCCTGCGACCAGCCACGCCCACTTCGCAATTCACGGATGCGGTTGTTCAACGGTAACGCCTCACCCCGATGAAGGTCCCCAGCGCCCACAACGGCCCCATCAGGCTCCAGACCATGAACATCGACAAACGTGGGAAGCCTGCGGTCTCCAGAAAACCGTAGCTGAAGGTCAACAGCGCCGTCGCGACGAATGCCAGCCCCAACGCCTCCAGTTGGATGCGCCGGACCATTTCATCGAGGCTGCGCAGTTGCTGCACCACAGCCCAGGCCATACCGATCATGGCCGGCACCGGCACCAGCGCCACCAGGGTCTTGGCAACCCCTGGCGCCATGGACGCGAGGAAATGGCTGCTGACCAGCACACAGGCCATATAGGCGACGAGGAACAGGACGAATGAAATCACATGACGTTTGTGCAGCATGCCAACAGCCTCGGATGTAAAGTGTGTTTTACATTGAAGGCGAGGCCGCGCACCATGTCAAGCTTGCTTTACATCTCGGCAAGCCGGCCCAGGCCCATTACCATGGTGCCCGCCAACCACAAGGAAGCCTTCATGAGTCTGACCATTCGCCCTGCCCGTCGCGCCGACGCCGCCAAGATCCTAGACTTCATCACCGAGCTTGCCGACTACGAGCGCGCCCGCCACGAAGTGGTAGCGACCCTGGCTGATATCGAGCACAGCCTGTTCGATGAAGGCAGCACCGTGCACAGCCTGATGTGCGAGCGCGACGGCACGGCCATCGGCTTTGCCGTGTACTTCTATAGCTACTCAACCTGGCTGGGCCGCAACGGCATTTACCTCGAAGACCTGTACATCACCCCCGAACAACGCGGCGGCGGTGCTGGTCGCCAGGTACTGCGGCACATCGCTCGCGAGGCCGTAGCCAGAGGGTGCGGGCGCCTGGAATGGAGCGTACTGGACTGGAATGAACCGGCTATCGGTTTTTACCAGGCGCTGGGCGCAGAAGCGCAAGATGAATGGGTACGTTATCGCCTGGATGGCGAGCGCCTGAAGGCATTCGCACAGGGGTAAGCCGCGCCCGACCACACGACTGTGTCAAAAGTGTTACCCGGCCCCGTCCACCCAGCAAAAAGTCGGGTAACACGGAAACAATTCGAGAGATTTTCAGGTCGTGAAAAATCGCCTCAAATCTCTAAGCCATTGATTTTAATGGATATTGAAAAGTTGGCACGGCATCTGCTTTATCTCTGGCACAACAAAAATAAAAAAACGTGACACCCCAATAAAAACAACATGCACCGGCTCTGACATAACAAGAACAACACGGCAGAGGCGCAGCAAGCAGATTTTTTTGGAGTAGACACGCGTTCCAGGGGTTCGTCCCCGCGACCTGACGCAGAACAACAAAACTACCTTGAGGTAGCGACTGTCAGGATCGGATCAGCAATGATGAAGGCAGGTCAGCGCCCAAAAAAATACGTTTGCTCTTGGCCCCGGATAGGGGCCCGGTTACACCGAAACAGGCTGACAAAAACAACAACAGGCCGGTTTTCAATAATAAAAAGAGCAGGCAACAACGCTTTGAGGGGAGCTTCGGCTCCCCTCAGTGCTTTGTGTTTTCCTCATTCTTCGCCTCACCACCCTCCCCCTCGACCTTCTCCACCAGCACCGGCATGCTGCTCAACACCAGCAACGCCAGCACCGTGCTGACCAACGCCGTCGCCTCGCGCCCCATGCCCGCCGCCGTGCCGATCGCCGCCGTCATCCACAGGCCTGCCGCCGTCGTCAGCCCCTTGACGTGATTGGTGTCCTGGGCATGGCCCTTGAGAATGGTGCCCGCGCCGAGAAAACCGATCCCGGCGACGATCCCCTGTATCACCCGGCTCAGCGCCTGTGCATCGGCACCGGCCATGCTCGGTGCCAGCACGAACAGGGCTGCACCCATGGACACCAGCATGTGTGTCCGCACCCCGGCCGACTTGCCCTTGTGCTCGCGCTCGAAACCCAACACCGCGCCAAGCACCGCCGCCATCAGCAGACGCACGAGAATCCGCGTCACCTCGCCTTCATCGGTGATGTCGGTGAACTCTACCCGTATCGCTTGCCAGACATTCTGCCACCAGGAATCCATGGGCTTCTCCACACCAGCGCCTCGTAGCGTCTTGAGAGGTGGACCGCGACAGTTGCCCGGAGTGCGGCGGCATCCGCCCGGCGGAACGATGCAGCAACCCGATGACCGCTGTGGTCCCACCAGTAACCACCTGCGGAGGGTCCCGCCATGCCGGTAGAAATCGACGAAAGCAACCAACGCTGCACACTGATCGGCGACACATTGCGCATCGAAGGCCTGGGGCCGGAGATCGAGATCTTCACCGATGAGCACTTGCGCATGTCGGTGGCGGTGCTTGCTGGAGAACGCATACCGATCACCGAAGCCGAAGCCGACGCCCTGACCGTGATCGGTGCGGTGGATAGTCGCAGACATCTCAAGAGCAGTGCCCCAGGCTCTGTAATCTGAGGCCTGCAAGGGATCTCTCGGTCATCTGATATGGTTTTTATCGCTCTACCTGAGCCTGTGCTGTAAACAGATCGGGGGCCATAGTGCCCGGGCCTGATCGAGGCCTGATGAGCGAACCACCATGAGCGAGAGAATCCCCTTCCGAATCATCCAGATCGAGCCTGCGGCCAACACCCCCAAGCGCCAAGCAATCGGGCGCATCCACACCCGCAGCTTCACAGGCCTGTACCGCAATCTGCGAATCGGCTTCGCCGGCCTGCTGTTCGTATTGTTCTTCGGCACGGCCTGGCTGAACTGGAACGGCCGCCAGGCCGTGCTCTGGGACCTTGCCGACAGCAAGTTCCATATCTTTGCAGCGACCTTCTGGCCGCAAGACTTCATCCTGTTGTCGGCACTGCTGATCATCTGCGCGTTCGGCTTGTTCGCCATCACCGTCTTCGCCGGGCGGGTGTGGTGCGGCTACAGTTGCCCGCAGAGCGTCTGGACCTGGCTGTTCATGTGGTGCGAAAAAGTCACCGAAGGCGACCGCAACCAGCGCATCCGCCTGGCCGCCGCGCCCTGGAGCCTCGACAAGCTCGTCCGCCGCAGCCTCAAGCACGGGTTGTGGCTGGCCATCGGCGTGATCACCGGCCTCACCTTCGTCGGCTACTTCACCCCCATCCGCCCGCTGGCCCAGGAGTTACTGACCCTGCAACTGGGCGGCGTCGCGTTGTTCTGGGTGGTTTTCTTCACTGCCGCCACCTACCTGAACGCCGGTTGGCTGCGCGAAGCGGTGTGCATGCACATGTGCCCCTATGCGCGCTTTCAGAGCGTGATGTTCGACAAGGACACCCTGGCCGTGGCCTACGATCCACGTCGTGGTGAAACCCGTGGCCCACGCAAGAAAGGCAGCGATCGCCAGGCACAGCACCTGGGCGACTGCATCGACTGCACCCTGTGCGTGCAGGTCTGCCCCACCGGCATCGACATCCGCGACGGCCTGCAGATGGCCTGTATCGGCTGCGCCGCGTGCATCGACGCCTGCGACGGGGTCATGGACAAGATGGGCTACCCCCGCGGGCTGATCGGCTACAAGTCCGAACACAACCTGCAAGGCGGCCGCACCCACTGGCTGAGACCGCGCCTGCTGGGTTACGCCACGGCCTTGGTGGTCATGATCGGTGCCTTGGTGATTGCCTTGCAGATGCGCCCCATGGTGTCGCTGGACGTCATCAAGGACCGCGGCCTGTTCCGCGAGAACGCCCAGGGCCAGATCGAGAACATCTACCTGCTAAAGATCATCAACAAGACCCAGCAGCCCCAGCACTATCAACTGCGTCTGGTCGACGCCGAAGGCTTCGTGCTGCACGGCAAGCAAGCGGTGTTCATTCCCGCCGGAGAAATGAGCGAGCTGCCGGTATCGGTGGCGATGCTCGCCGATCGCCCGACGAGCAGCTCGGTAGACCTCACGTTCGAAGTACAGGACAGCGACCAGCCGCAGGTGTATAGCCGTGCACGCAGCCGTTTCGTCGCGCCACTGAACCGCTGATCCCTTACACTGCCTTCAACCTTGCCTGCCAGGCCGAAAAAAGCACAACGATGAAACGTTACGAACGATTCGCCGACGATATCGCCGAACTGATCCGCTCCGGGGTGCTTGGCCCCGGACAGCGTGTACCCTCGGTACGCTACGCCAGCCAGACCCACGGGGTCAGCCCCTCCACGGTGTTCCAGGCCTACTACCTGCTCGAGCGCCGCGGGCTGATTCGTGCCCGGCCGCGTTCGGGTTACTTCGTCAATACCCACGCACCTCGCCAGTTCAGCGAACCACAGGCACAGGCACCGGTCAGTGAATCCACCGATGTCGACGTCAGTGCCCTGGTGTTTTCCATCCTTGATTCGATCAAGGACCCCCATACCGTCCCCTTCGGCTCGGCCTTCCCCAGCCCCACCCTGTTCCCGCTGCAGCGCCTGGCCCGCTCGCTGGCCAGCGCCAGCCGCGCCATGGACCCACGCGTGGTGGTCACCGACCTGTCACCGGGCAACCCGCAGTTGCGCCGCCAGATCGCCCTGCGCTACATGGTTGGCGGCCTGATGCTGCCGATGGAAGAGCTGCTGATCACCAATGGCGCGCTGGAGGCCCTCAACCTGTGCCTGCAGGCCGTCACGGAGCCTGGCGACCTGGTTGCCATCGAGGCCCCGGCCTTCTATGTGTGCCTGCAGGTACTCGAACGCCTGAAGCTCAAGGCCGTGGAAATTCCCGTGCACCCACGTGAAGGCATGGACCTGGGGGTACTGGCACAAACCCTGGAGAAGCACCCGGTCAAGGCCGTATGGTCGATGACCAACTTCCAGAACCCGGTCGGTGCGAGCATGCCCGAGGCGAAAAAGCAGGCACTGGTCGAACTCTTGCACCGCCACCAGGTGCCACTGATCGAGGACGACGTCTACGCCGAGCTGTATTACGCCCAGCAAGCGCCCAAGCCGGCCAAGGCCTTCGACCGCGACGGGCTGGTAATGCACTGCGGCTCGTTCTCCAAGAGCCTGGCGCCCGGCTACCGAGTGGGCTGGGTCGCCGCCGGGCGTTTTGCACAGAAGATCGAGCGGCTCAAGCTGATGACATCGCTGTGCGCCTCGATGCCGGCCCAGGCCGCCATCGCCGACTACCTGCAACATGGCGGCTACGACCGCCACCTGCGCAAGCTGCGCTATGCCCTGGAAGGCCAGCAGGCCAGCATGCTCGCCGCCATCGCCCGCCACTTCCCGGCGCAGACACGGGTCAGCCAGCCCGCCGGCGGCTACTTCCTGTGGCTGGAACTGCCCGAGCAGATGGATGCGCTCAAGCTCTTCCACATGGCCCTGGCACAAGGCATCAGCATCGCACCAGGGCCTATCTTCTCGCCGACCCGGCGCTTCGGCAACTGCATCAGGCTGAACTACGGCAGCCCGTGGAACGACGCCACGGAGACTGCGATGGAGACACTGGGGCGTATCGTACGCTCGTTTTGAAGGATCAGCCGCTATAGTGAGGCTAATCTGCCCAAGGATGAGCATGCGATGGACGATCCCACCCAACTGCGCCAACAGATCCTGGCCTTGCAGCAGCGCAACGGCGAGCTGGAAAACAGGCTGGCGCAGCAAGCCGAAATGTCGCCCTCGGACATCGTCCTGATGCGCCGGGTGCACGAGCAACTGGAGCAGCGCTTCGACCAGACCCTGGCCGAACGCCGGCTGTTCATCGAGCTGGTCGATCACAGCCTGGCCAATGTCTTCGTCATCGCTCCGGACCTGCGCCTGCAAGCGATCAACCGTACCGCCCGCCAGACATTCCAACGCCTACATGGCTTCTGCCCGAGGATTGGCGATCGCATCGACGAGTCACTCGCAGGCCTGGAACAACCGCTCCACTGCCTGCTGCCGCTGGTTACCCGAGCGCTGGCGGGTGAAACCCTGATCGAGAGCGTCGCCTTCGACGGGCCACCCTATCGGCGCCACTACGAGCTACGGATCACCCCGCTACGCAGCGACGACAACCCACTACTGTGCGCCTGTCTGTTCGCCTACGACATCACCGAGCGCACGCTCGAACAGGAGCGCCTGTACGAAGCCGAGCAGGCGTTGCGCCAGGCGCAGAAAATGGAAGCGGTTGGCCAGCTCACCGGCGGCATCGCCCACGACTTCAATAACCTGCTGGGCGGCATTTTCGGTGCTCTGGAGCTCGCCAAGCCACGCTTGGGCGGGCCGCATAACGATGAGGTGAGCCGCCTGTTCGACATCATCGAACAAAATGCATCCAAGGCCGCGTCATTGGTGCAGCGTCTGCTGGCCTTCTCGCGCCGACAGACACTGCTGCCCCGCGCCACCGACATCCAGCAACTGGTCGGCGACATGCTTGCGCTGCTGCAGAGCTCGCTGCGCTCGGACATCCAGCTCATCGACCGCACAGCCTCACAGTTGTGGCCAACCTGCATCGACCCCTCGCAACTGGAAAGCGCGCTGCTGAACCTGTGCCTCAACGCCCGCGATGCCATGCCCCACGGTGGCACCCTGCAGATCCATTGCGAAAACCTGGAGATGGCCCCGGCGCAAGCGCAGCGCCTGGGGCTCGCTGCGGGCCAATACCTGCACTTGCGTGTCGAGGACGACGGCCAGGGCATGCCTGCGGATGTCGCGCAACGGGCCATCGAACCCTTCTACACCACCAAGCCACTGGGCCAGGGCACCGGCCTGGGGCTGTCCATGGTGTACGGATTCGTGCGTCAGTCAGGTGGGCAGATGCACCTCGATTCGATCCCGGGCAGCGGCACCTGCGTCCACCTTTACCTACCCAGGGCTGAAACCCTGCAAGCCCACGAACCGCAGCGCCTGTCGCCCCCGCCAACTGCGCAGTCGATCCTGCTGGTCGAAGATCAAGCGGCGATGAGGCTGGTCATCAGCGAGCTGTTGAGCGAGGCAGGTTATGACGTACACGCCTTTGCCAGCCCCGATCGAGCGCTTGCCGCCCTGCGCAAGGGGCTGCGCCCGCACCTGCTGGTCGGTGGCACCGCCTTGTCGGACAGCCCGAAGGGCCAGCAACTGATAGAAATGAATGTGGCCTTGACGCCTGGCTGCACGACCTTGCTCATCAACGGCTATGCCACGCAAACACAGGCAGCCCATGACGGTCTGCCCGCGAACACCGAAGTCATTTCCAACCCGTTCGAGTTGAAAACACTGCTCGAACGGGTGACGAAGATCCTGGCTTGAGGCTCAGCGCCCGCCCCCCAGATCAAGGAAACTGCCGGTGGAATAGGACGCCTTGTCCGACAGCAACCAGAGGATAGCCTCCGCCACCTCCTCCGGCTGCCCGCCACGTCCCATGGGCAGGCCAGGTTCGAGCTTGCTGACCCGCTGGGCATCACCGCTCAGGGCGTGAAAGTCGGTATGGATGTAGCCAGGACGCACGCCGTTGACCCGCACACCCTCGCCCGCCACTTCCTTGGCGAGCCCAAGGGTGAAGGTATCCAGCGCGCCCTTGGAGGCGGCATAGTCTACGTACTCGTTGGGCGAACCCAGGCGTGCAGCCACCGACGACACGTTGACGATCGCACCACCCTGCCCGCCATGGCGGCGCGACATGCGCAGCAAGGCATGCTTGGCGCAGAGCATCGGGCCGACCACGTTGGTTTTCATCAGCTTGAGCAGGCGGAACTCGGACATCTCGTCGACCCGGCTTTGGGTCGCGATGGTCCCGGCGTTATTGACCAATGCCGTGACAGGGCCGAGCTCCTGGTCGATCCGCTGGAACACCTGGATCACCTCATCCTCGACGCTGGCATCGGCTCGCACGGCGATGGCCTGGGCGCCCAGCGCCCGAACCTCGTCCAGGATGCGTTCGGCAGCGTGATCGTCGGCGTGGTAATTGATGCAGATGCGATAGCCCTGTTGCGCCGCCAACCGCGCGGTCGCGGCACCGATACCGCGGCTGGCGCCAGTGATGAGAATGACCTTGTCCATGAAACTGCCACTGTCGAGGGAATAGACCTACAAGGTTAGGGGAAAAGCCCCGATCGCGGCAACGGCTGCACGCAGCCGTGCCGCAAGTACACCTCAGTGCCCCGCCGAAGCCGGCCCTGCCTTGGCCGTGAAGGGCGGGCGAGCCAGCCACACCAGCAAAATCAAGGCGCCGAACACCCAGGTCAGCAAGGTGAAGTAGTCCACCGTCGACATCATGTAGGCCTGGCTGTTGAGGATCTGCTCAAGCTGCGCATAGCTCTGCGGACTCGCCCCACCGAGTTGCTCGAGGGTGTGACGCGTTGCCGGGTCGTACTGACTGATGTGCTCGCTCAGGTAGGCATGGTGCTGGTCGGCCCGGCGGATCCAGATCCAGGTGGTCAGCGAGGCGGCGAAACTGCCGCCCAGTGTCCGCAGGAACGTGGCCAGGCCCGAGCCGTCGGCAATCTGATGCGGCGGCAGGTCCGAGAGCAGGATGGTCAGGGTCGGCATGAAGAACAGCGCCACCCCGATCCCCATGAACAACTGCACCAGGGCGATGTGCAGGAAGTCGACCTCGCTGGTGAAGCCCGCACGCATGTAGCAGCTTGCACCAATGGCCAGGAAGGCGATCCCTGCCAGCAGGCGCAGGTCGAAGCGATGCGCATACTTGCCGACGAAGGGCGACATGATCACCGGCAGCAGGCCGATCGGTGCTACCGCAAGCCCCGCCCAGGTCGCCGTATAGCCCATCTGCGTCTGCAGCCACTGGGGCAGGATCAGGTTGATGCCGAAAAAGCCCGCATACCCGCCCACCAACACCAGGGTGCCGATGCGGAAATTACGGTGCACGAACAGCCGCAGGTTCACCACCGGGTGCCGATCGGTGAGCTCCCAGATCACGAAGATGGCCAGGAACACCGCGGAAATCAGGCTACCCACCACGATGAACGAGGACTCGAACCAATCCAGGTCGTTACCCTTGTCGAGCACCACCTGCAACGCGCCGACACCGACGATCAGCGTCAGCAGGCCGATGTAATCCATGGGCTGGCGGCTGGTGGTCACTGGACGTGTGCGCATCTGCTGGCGCACCACGGCGGCCGCGAACAGACCGATCGGTACGTTGATGAAGAAAATCCACGGCCAGCTGTAGCTGTCGGTTATCCAGCCGCCGAGGATGGGCCCGGCAATCGGCGCCACCACCGTCACCATTGCCAGCAACGCCAGGGCCATCCCCCGTTTGGCAGGCGGGTAGACAGCAATCAGCAAGGTCTGGGTCATCGGGTACAACGGGCCGGCAACAACGCCCTGGAGCACGCGAAAGCCCACAAGCTCGGGCATCGACTGGGCGATACCACAGAGGAACGACGCCAGCACGAACAGCAAGGTGGCCCAGATGAACAGCTTGACCTCGCCAAAGCGGCGGCTCAGCCAGCCCGTCAGCGGCAGGGCAATGGCATTGCTTACCGCAAACGAGGTGATGACCCAGGTGCCCTGCTCGTAGCTCACCCCCAGATTGCCGGAAATGGTTGGCAACGCCACGTTGGCGATGGTGGTGTCGAGCACCTGCATGAAGGTCGCCAGCGACAACCCGATGGTGGTCAGCAGCAGGCTCGGCGGGGTGAACTGGGCGGATGCGCCGTTGCTCATCGCTGCGCCGTCTTGCCACTGGCGGCGCTGTTGTCATGGATCAGCTGGGCGATCAGACGATCGGCCTCGGCCAGTTGGCGGTCATACACCTGGGTGGTGTAGCTGGCCTGCTGCGGTGGCTGTTGGGCCAGGGCCGGGCCACTCTGGTCGTGCAGGTCGACCTCGACCACGGTGGACAGGCCGATGCGCAGCGGATGATCCTTGAGCTGCTCGGGGTTCAGGTGCACGCGCACCGGCACACGCTGGACGATCTTGATCCAGTTGCCCGTGGCATTCTGCGCGGGCAGCAGAGCGAAGGCACTGCCGGTGCCGGCGCCCAGGCTGTCGACCGTCCCGCTGTACTTGACTTCGCTGCCGTACAGGTCTGCGGTGATCTCCACCGGCTGGCCGATACGCATGTCACGCAGTTGGGTTTCCTTGAAGTTGGCGTCGATCCAGACCTGGTCGAGCGGAATCACCGCCATGGTCGCGGTGCCTGGTTGCAGGCGCTGCCCCAATTGCACGGTGCGCTTGGCGACGTAGCCGGTCACCGGCGCCACCAACGTCGTGCGAGCGTTGTCCAGGTAGGCCTGGCGCAGGTCGGAAGCGGCCGCCATCACCTCCGGGTGCGACGACACCACGGTGTCGTCGATCAGCGCAGTGCTGGTGTTGAGTTGCTGGCGGGCGTTGTCCAGGGCGCTCTGCGCGGCGGTCAGGTCGTCGCGTGAGTG
The DNA here is from genome assembly GCF_049942315.1 of Pseudomonas wayambapalatensis. Classification (NCBI taxonomy): domain Bacteria; kingdom Pseudomonadati; phylum Pseudomonadota; class Gammaproteobacteria; order Pseudomonadales; family Pseudomonadaceae; genus Pseudomonas; species Pseudomonas wayambapalatensis. Next base: position 33,650 of record NZ_JBNFMU010000183.1, on the reverse strand, counting down.
CGACAGTTCTTCTGCAGCGATCGCCCCGCTGTCAGCCAGGACCTTACGGCGGTCGTAGTTCTCGCGGGCCTTCTTCAGTTCGGCCTGGCGCGTCTGCACCTGAGCCTTGAGCGCATCGACGTTGCTGTACAAGCCGCGCACCTGGCGCACCGTGCGCGCAAGCTTGGCCTCGCTGGCCTGCAGGGCCACCTCGCTGTCACTGGGGTCGAAGCGCAACAGCACCTGGCCGGCATGCACCAGGTCGCCATCGTCGGCGCCGATGCTGGTGACGGTTCCCGTCACCAGCGGCGTGATCTCCACCACATTACCGTTGACGTAGGCATCGTCGGTGCTTTCGTGCCAGCGCCCGATCAACGTGTACCAGGCCCAGCTGGCAGCGCCGGCCAATATCAATACCAGCAGCAGGGCCAGCAGCCAGGTCTTGCGCTTGCGCGTGGCGTCGGGCGCTTCAGCGGGAGTGGGTGCATCCGAGGGTGTGGCCATGAGAGTACCTTTGAATCAAGTCGGATCAGGGGTGCGATCGCCGAAACGGGCAATCGTCAACGGGTCGCTGGCGGCCAAGAGAATCTTTGCCAGCAGCGTCTCGAGGATCTTGAGCTCGTCGGGTTCGAGCGAACCGACCAGCTCGTTCATCGCCATTGCCCCGATCTCCGGCAGGCGGTCAGCCAAGCGTTGACCGTCTTCGGTCAGCACCAGCCGCACCTGGCGACGGTCGTCGGGGCAGCGGTTGCGCAGGATCAGGCCCTTCTGCTCGAGGCGGTCGAGCATGCGCGTCATCGAACCGCTGTCCAGCCCCAGGCAGCGGCACAGCTCGGCCGGGGTATCCACCTGGTACTGGGTCACGATGATCAGCACCTTGAACTGCGCAGCGGTAACGCCATCAGCTTCCAGGTGCCAGTCGAGAATGCGGTCCTTCAATAACGAGGCGCGGCCGAGCAACATGCCAATGGCGCAGGTCTGGAAATTTTCCGGGGTGAAATGGGCCATCGGCATCGCTCAACAAAGATGTTAGAAAATATTACTGCCTAGGCAGTTAATGTCAAAGCTTTTATTAGCAGGCTATCTAAGTCATTGTTCCGCCAGCCCTCTCGGTTGTCTCCATGCGCTTGCGCCGGAAAACCGACGAAAAAAATCGCAACTGATAGTCATTCGCCATTATCTCGGTTCTCGCGGAGCCCTTCTGGAAGGTAGAATGCGCAAAACCGGGAGCCGCAATGAACCAAGACCGCTTCACCCCCCTCGACGACGATGCCATCACCGATGCCGCTGCGCATTGGTGCATGCGCCTGCACGCCGAGGACTGCTCGGCCGACGAGCGTGAGGCGTTTGCTCAGTGGCTGGCCGCCGACACCCGGCATGCCGAGGAATACCAGGCGATGCTGGAGATCTGGCAGACCGCCGACATGCTGCCGCGTGCCGCCAACGTGATCGAACTGCCTGCGGCCAGACCCCGCCAACGCAACTGGCGCCCACTGGCCTCAGCCGCGGTGATCACCCTGCTCGCCCTACCCCTGGCCGGCTGGATTGGCTGGGAGCAAGGCTGGCTACCCAATCGCTACCAGCATTTCGACAGCGACCAGCAGGTGCGTACAGTGCAATTGCACGACGGCAGCCAGGTCGAACTCAACCTGAACAGCGAGCTGCGCTACCTCAACTACAAGGACCGGCGCCAGGTCGACCTGATCCAGGGCGAAGCCTTCTTCAAGGTGACCCACGACAGCGAGCACCCCTTCATCGTGCGCGCCGGTCACGGCCAGACGCGGGTCACCGGCACGCAGTTCAACGTGTGGAAGTACGAAGACCAGGTCAAGGTGACGCTGGTCGAAGGCTCAGTGCTGGTTTCCAGCAATGGTGGCGAAGGCGGCTACCGCCTCGGCCCCGGCATGCAGGCCAGCTACCGCATCGGTGACTTCGAGCCGCAACTGGCACAGAGCGACGACTATGCCAACAGCCTGGCCTGGCGCAGCGGTCGCCTGGTACTCGACAACCTCAGCCTCTCCCAGGCATTGCCGGTGATCAACCGCTACCTGGACAAACCCCTGCTGCTGGCCGACAGCAGTGTCGGTAACATCCGCATCAGCGGCATCTACGACACCCGTGAGGTCAGCCGCCTGGTGGACAACCTGCCCAAGGTCCTGCCGATCTACCTGACCCGTAACGACAACGGCAGCACGGTCATCAATCGCATCCTGCCGTCCGCCGACAAAGGGTGATGTGCGCTGCCGAAATGGCAGGCGTAAAAAAGGCGCCTCATCGAGGCGCCAAGACATTCACCTGCAACCAAAGGAGCGCAAGGCTTCTGAAGGTGAATGGGCTCAAGCTCAAAGAATCGACAACGGATACTCGACGATCACCCGCACCTCATCCAGATCGGACTCGAACGCCGTCGCCCGGGTGGTCGCCTGGCGCACGCGCAGCGAGAGATCCTTGGCCGCGCCGGTCTGCACCACGTACTTGACCTCGATGTCGCGCTCCCAGCGCTTCTGGTCGGTCAGCGGATCGCCATTGCCGTCGCGACGCATGTAGTAGGCATTGGCGTTCGAGTAATCCGCATCACTGCCGCGCCCATAACGGGTCATGAACGACAGCCCGGGAATCCCGTACCCGGCCATGTTCAGGTCATAGCGCAGCATCCATGAGCGCTCCTTGGGCGAGTTGAAATCGCTGTACTGGATGGAGTTGTCGAGAAAGATCGAGTCGGACTGGCGCAGATAATCGAAATCGTCGTCGCCATTGTTGCGTTGGTGGGTCAACGCGAGGGTGTGGGCGCCGTAACGCACACCCATCTTGGCGCTCCAGATGTCGTTGTCGAAGGTGCCCAGGCGTTTGCGCCCTTCGTCCTTGGCGTTGTAGAAGTTGAAGCCACCGATCAGCGCCAGCTCATCGCTCAACGGCCAGGTAACGCTGGTACCGGCGTAGTACTGGTTCCACACATCCTTCAGGCGGCTGCCGAACAGGCTGACGCTGACCTGTTCGTTGACGGCATAGTCGCCGCCGCCATAGGCGATCCATGGCGAGTCCACGGGCCCACCATAGAAGGTCGCGAAAGACTCGCGCATGTCGCTGGACATCGGCTGGCTCATGGCATGCAGGCGCCCGGCCTGCAAGCTCAGCCCCGCCAGGCTGGTGTTTTCGACGGTCACGCCGCGAAAGCTCTGCGGCAACAGGCGCGAATCCCCTGCCGCGACCACCGGGTTGGCCGGAAACACATCGCCCACCCGCAGCACCGTGTCGAACACCCGCATCTTGGCCGCGCCGCCAAGCTTGCTGTATTCGTCGCGCGCCTGGCCGTCACGATCCACCGGCAGTACATCGAACGAGCTGCGCCCACCGTTGCGTCCACCTCCGCTGTCGAGCTTGAGCCCGAGCATGGCAAAGGCATCGACCCCTACCCCCACGGTTCCCTCGGTGAAGCCGGACTCGAAGCGGGTGATGACGGCATGCGCCCAGGCTTCGGAATAGCCATTGTCGGGCGCCTTGGCCCGGTTGTAGGTCGGCGCCACCCCGTCGCGGTTGTCACGGTTGAAGTAGAAGTTGCGGTTCAGCACGCTCAGGCGGCTGCCCTCTATGAACCCTTCCTTCGCAGCGTCCTCGGCCCACGCCGAAGGACCGGCCAGCGCCACCAGCGCGGCCAGGGAAAGTCCTGGTCGGTATCTCATGCGATGCTCCTTCGATAACGGCTGTTGTTCTTGTCAGGCCGTTGCGCAGGTGCGTTCGCGGCCAGCATCGATGCTCGCCGCAGATGGATAACGGGAAGGTGATCGGCACATTACAATCGCGTCATGCGTGCGGACCTTTCACAACTGTAAGGCTGTCGTCATGTCCCTGTTGGCTGCTGCTCGCTAGCGTGATCCGGAAACCACAGCCCTTCCGGAGACACCCCATGAAACGACTGAGCACAGCGATCGCCCTGCTCCTGCTGGCCTTCGGCGTCCAGACCACCGGCTTTTCCGCTCAGCGCAGCGAGCAGTTGCTGCAGGCCCACCAGCAAGCCGTGGCCGCCTACGCCATCAAGCGCGACAAACCCATGCCGGAGATCGTCGACTACCGCTACGGCATGCCACTGGATGTGGCGCGCCTGGTGCGCCAGTCGGGCGACCCGCGCACCTGCGAGGTGGTACCGCGCCTGATGACCTTCGAGGACAGCCAGGGCACCTTGCGTACCGTGCGTTATTCGGTGCAGTCCGAATGCATCAACAACAAGTGAAAACCCGACGCAGGCTCAATTGCCCGTCAAGGTCACGTCCACCAGGCGCATGCTGTCGCGTCCACTACGCTTGGACTGATACAGCGCGGCATCGCTCTGTTCGATCAGCGCCGTGAGGCTGGCCGGCGGCTGATCGAACAGGTTGGCACCGATGCTCAAGGTCACCGCCATCGGGGTGACGAAGGATTGTGCGGCGATGTCCTGGAAGCGCTCACGAAGTATCGCGCCCAGCACCTCGACTTCGTCGCGGCGCGCGTTGCCCAGCAGAATGACGAATTCATCGCCACCCAGTCGCGCGGCCAGGGCATTAGCCGGCAGCAGGCCGCGAATGGTTTCGCTCAGCGCCACCAGCAGCCGGTCACCCGCGGTGTGACCGTACAGGTCGTTGACCAGCTTGAAGTTGTCGATATCGATCAACAGCACGGCGCCAGGGCGCTCGTGGCTGGTCGCCCGCAGCAGCACCGGTGCGCGCACTTCCAGGGCGCGGCGGTTGAACAACGCCGTGAGCGGATCACGCGCGGCCAAAAGCGCGATACGCTCCTCACGACGGTAGCGCTCGGTGCCGGTCATCGACAGGGCGATCAGCATGATCGCCATCGCCCCTTCGATCAGCGAGATCTGGATGATTTCCCCGCGAAAGGCCGCAAGATCGAGCAAGGCTCCCGGAATCACCACGGTCAGGGCCTTGATCACGTAGAACAGCCCGTGGATCAGCATCACGTAGCGCAGTTGCACCGCCCCCACACTCAGCGACACACCGTGCGGACGCAGCAGAAAACTGGCCCGCAGCGACACCAGGGCCACCAGCAGCGAATTGACCACCAGCATGATCTTGGACCACGACGGCCCTTCCGGCAGCAGCAGCAGGCTCACCCACAGCAGCACGACCAGCAGCCAGCCCCGTGACAATCGCACTTCAGTGAAACGGGCAACGCCCAGCAGGAAGCAGAAATGCGCGAACACCAGCAGACCGTTGGCGAACCAGATACCAATCAGCAGGAAACCGTTCATGCGCAGCAGCGCGAGGGTGGAGCCAACGGTGATGGTGGCGAAACCGGCACTCCAGTAGAGCAACGACGACTCGCGCACACTGCGCCATTCGATCGTCAGGTAAAGCGCCGCCGCTGCCGCGAGGGCAACGGTCAGGGCCAGGAGGGTTGGGGGGTCGAGCGTCATTGACCGGCGTGCCTGTCTTGGAGTGCAAAAGCGGTGATTGTAAGCGCTCCCGGCAGGATTGCAGAGTGCTACCTCATCGGATTACTGCCCGGAAAGGAAGGTGACCAGTTGCCTGGCGTGGGAGCTGAGACCTTCCCAACTGCGAAAGCAGATGCGCAGCTCAAGGGTGGCCCAACGCTCCTCCAGTGCCACGCGGCGCACTGCGAGCTCCTGCTCGGCACGCACGGCAGCGATCTCCGGGACAATCGCCAGCCCGGCACGCTGGGCGACCAACTGGGCAATGGCCTCGAAACTGGGCGCACGCACGCGGATCTTCAGCGGCATGGCCAGGTTCATCGCCAACTCCTCGACGAATCGCTGCATGGCGCGCTCTGCCGGCAGGCAGACGAAGGCATGATCCAGCGCATCGATCAGCCGCAATTGCTCACGCCCGGCCAGCTCGTGATCGGCGGGCACCAGCAGCACCAGGCGCTCGGTGCGAAACGGCAGCGATACCAGGCCATCGTTGACCAGGTTGCCGTCGAACACGCCGATCTCGCACTCCCCGGCCAGCACCACGCGCAGTACATCGACACTCTTGTGCTCGACCAGCAGCAGGTCGACTTCGGGGTAGTCGGCCAGGAAAGGCCCGAGTACCGCTGGCAGCAAGGTGCTGTTGGTGACCGTCGAAGCCGCCAGGCGCAAGTTGATGCGCCGCTGGCCCGCCAGCTCCTTGAGCGTGTCCTGCAGTTTCTGCGCCTCGCCCAGCACCCCACGGGCCGACTCCAGCACCAGCCGCCCGGCAGGGGTCAACTGCATACCGTCGGCCTTGCGGGTGAACAGGGTCAGACCGCTACGCTCCTCGAACAGGCGCAAGCGCGTGCTTGCCGCCGACACCGCCACCGGAAAACCGGCTGCGGCCTTGCTCAGGCTACCGGTCGCAGCGATGGCAGCCAACAAGCGCAGGTCTTGAAGATCGAAGTGCATGGGGTTTCTCCAAAAGCGAACGCCATGTTCCAGAAAAAGCGATTCTAGCTTTCGGGCCTTCTATTCAGAATAAGCCTCTGACTTATTTTGTTGCGGATTCAGCATGAGCAGCCTGCGTACCTCTCTTGAACGACACCTGCAAAACGGCAGCCTCTATGCAGTCCTGGCCGCCCTGGGTTTCAGCTTCAAGGCGATCTTCGTCAAGCTTGCCTACGCTGCGGGGCCTGTGGATGCAGTGACCTTGCTGGCGCTGCGCATGGGCCTGTCGCTGCCGCTGTTCGCCTGGCTGGTGTGGGCCAGCCGTCGCCCGGCGAGCATCCCGCTGACCCTGGGCGACGGGTTTCGCGTGGCAGTGCTCGGCCTGTTGGGCTACTACCTGTCGAGCCTGTTCGATTTCTATGGTTTGCAGTTCATCAGCGCGGGGCTGGAGCGCCTGATCCTGTTCACCTACCCGACCCTGGTGCTGGTATTCCAGGCCATCGCGATGCGTGAGCGCCCTACCCCGCGCACCCTGCTGGCGATGGGCTTGTGCTACCTGGGGCTGGGCATCGCCTTCGTGCACGACCTGGGCGCCGCCGGCGGCGGGCACGCAGTGCTGGTGGGGTCGCTGTGGGTGTTCGCCAGCGCAGTGACCTACGCGCTGTATTACTCCGGTACCGGGATGATGCTCAAGCGCATGGGCTCGATGCGCATGGCCGGGCTGTGTGGTTCGGCATCGTCGCTGATGGTGCTGGCGCACTACTTGCTGGTGGCGGATGTCACCCAGTTGGCGCAATTGCCCGCTGCGGTGTGGGCCTATGCAGCGATGATGGCGCTGTTTTCCACGGTATTGCCGATCTACTGGGTAGCCCTGGCGATCCAGCGCCTGGGGCCGACGCACACTGCGGCGGTCGGCAACCTGGGGCCGGTGCTGACCATGCTGGCGTCCTGGGCCATCCTCAGCGAGGCGATCTCGGGGTATCAGATTGCCGGGCTGGTGCTGGTGTTGCTGGGGGTATCGCGGCTCAAGCCGGCCAAACCCAAGGTGGCCGAGGTGCAGAAGGCTGTCGCCTGAGTCTTGACCACTGCGGTGCTGTTTTCGCGGATAAACCACTCCCACAGGTCTCGGCAAACCTTCAAGGCTTGCGCAACACCTGAGGGAGCGGGTTTACCCGCGAAAAAGCGCCCCACGGTCCCGCTTCTACAAATCGAACCGATCCAGCTCCATCACCTTCACCCAGGCCGCCACGAAGTCCTTGACGAATTTCTCCTCGGCATCGCTGCTGCCGTACACCTCGCTCAACGCCCGCAACTGGGCGTGAGAACCAAACACCAGGTCGACCCGCGTGCCAGTCCATTTAACCTGCCCGGTCTTGCGATCACGGCCTTCGAAGGTCTCGTTGTCGGCCGAGGTCGGCTTCCATTCCACGCCCATGTCCAGCAGGTTGCGGAAGAAATCGTTGCTCAAGGTGCCAGGCTTGTCGGTGAACACCCCATGCTGGCTGCCGCCATGGTTGGCGCCCAACACCCGCAGGCCGCCGACCAGCACGGTCAGTTCCGGCGCGGTGAGGGTCAGCAACTGGGCCTTGTCCAGCAGCAGCTTCTCGGCCTTGACGCTGTACCTGGCCTTGGTGAAGTTGCGCAGGCCGTCGGCCAGCGGCTCCAGCACGGCGAACGACTCGACATCCGTCTGCGCCTGGGAGGCGTCGGTACGACCCGGCCGGAACGGCACGCTGACCGTGTGCCCAGCGTCCTTGGCAGCCTTCTCGACCGCAGCGGAGCCAGCCAGCACGATCAGGTCGGCCAGCGAAATCTTCTTGCCGCCGCTGTTGAACTCGCCCTGGATGTTCTCCAGCGCCTTGAGCACCTTGTCCAACTGCTGAGGCTGGTTGGCGGCCCAGGAACGCTGAGGCTCCAGGCGCAGACGCCCGCCGTTGGCTCCCCCGCGCTTGTCCGAGCCACGGAAGGTCGAGGCTGCCGCCCAGGCGGTGGACACCAGTTCGGCAACGCTCAGACCCGAGGCCAGCACCTTGGCCTTGAGCGCCGCGATGTCCTGCTCGCCGACCAGCGGGTGATCGACCTTGGGGATCGGGTCCTGCCAGAGCAGTTCTTCCTGTGGGTTTTCCGGGCCCAGATAACGGGCCAGCGGCCCCATGTCACGGTGGATCAGCTTGTACCAGGCACGGGCGAAGGCGTCGGCCAGTTGCTCGGGATGCTCCTTGAAACGCCGGGCGATCGGCTCGTAGATCGGGTCTAAGCGCAAGGCCAGGTCGGAGGTGAGCATCATCGGTGAATGGCGCTTGGTCGGGTCGTGGGCATCGGGCACGCTGTTGGCACCCTCGCCGTCCTTGGGACGCCATTGGTGGGCGCCCGCCGGGCTCTTGGTCAGTTCCCACTCGAAGTTGAACAGGTTGTTCAGGTATTCGTTGCTCCAGCGGGTCGGGGTCGAGGTCCAGGTCACTTCCAGGCCGCTGGTGATGGTATCGCCCCCCTTGCCAGTGCCGAACTTGTTGGCCCAACCCAGCCCTTGCAGCTCGAGCCCGGCGGCTTCAGGTTCGGCGCCGACGTTGTCCGCAGGGCCTGCACCGTGGGTCTTGCCGAAGGCGTGGCCGCCGGCGATCAGGGCCACGGTCTCTTCATCATTCATCGCCATGCGGCCGAAGGTCTCGCGAATATCCTTGCCCGAAGCGACCGGGTCAGGATTGCCCTCCGGGCCTTCGGGGTTCACGTAGATCAGGCCCATCTGCACGGCAGCCAGCGGGTTCTCCAGATTGCGTCCCGCAGGCTCGGTGCGGCTTTGCTCCTGCGCATGCTTGGCAGGCTCGGCCACCAGATCACCCTTGCCAGGTGGCTGGGCCTTGCCGTAGCGGGTGTCGCCACCCAGCCAGACCTTCTCCGAGCCCCAGTACACATCTTCGTCCGGCTCCCAGACATCAGCGCGGCCACCGGAGAAGCCGAAGGTCTTGAAGCCCATCGACTCCAGCGCGACATTGCCGGTGAGCACGATCAGGTCGGCCCAGGAAATCTTGTTGCCGTATTTCTGCTTGATCGGCCACAGCAGCCGCCGGGCCTTATCCAGGCTGACGTTGTCCGGCCAGCTGTTGAGCGGGGCGAAGCGCTGCTGGCCGGAGCCCGCGCCACCACGGCCGTCGGCGATGCGGTAGGTGCCTGCGCTGTGCCAGGCCATGCGGATGAACAACGGTCCATAGTGGCCGAAGTCCGCAGGCCACCAATCCTGGGAGTCGGTCATCAGCGCTGTGAGGTCTTTTTTCAGGGCTTGGAAATCAAGGCTCTTGAACGCCTTGGCATAGTCGAATGCCGGGTCCATCGGATCGGACTGGCTGCCATGCTGGTGGAGAATCCTGAGGTTGAGCTGGTCGGGCCACCAGTCACGGTTGGTGGTGCCGCCGCCTGCGGTTTGATGGAACGGGCATTTCGATTCGTTCGACATCTGCGGGTACCTTATGGGTCGGTTGTCCAGATTTCCGGTCTATGCCAGGTGTTCTGCAGCCCGAGCCGCAAGGCTCGGGCCTTCTCTTCATCAGGTGGTGGTCGGTCTGTTGCCGACGCGGGGCCGCGGCGCTGCACGCGCAAATCGGGAGGCCACGGGAAAGACTAGCCCAGCATGGGCAGAGGTCTAATAGAGCGACTATTGAAAGGCGATAGGCTGGGTCTGTCAGGCCGGGCTTTGGCAGCGCCGCCCATCGACATCGTCGATAGCGACCATGAATATCTTCAAGTTCCACCGCGAGAACCGGAGGCGGAAGATGGCTTCATTGAACCTTCGATGAGGCAACGATCATGGCATCGATCAGCAAAGGCGGCATGCTCGCCGCGATCCTGGCCCTGCTGGCCGCCCTGGGTGGCTGTGCCGCCTCGGCCACCTCGCAGGTGGCGCAACCCTACGGCCACTTCTATTCGGCCACCGATCTGTCCAGCGTGTCGCTGACACCGGGCCAGCATGTCGCCGTGCTGTTGGGCCGCAATGCCTGCGCCACCCTGGACTACCTGCAGCGCCATCGTGAAGCCCCGCCTTCAGTGCCTGGCGCCTCGCGTGCCGTGCAAGTGGCCACGCTCAACGGTGGCAGCCAGGCCTACAGCTGGCTGGCCCAGTCGCTGGCGCAGACCTTCGCCGAGGTCACCTTCTACGACGATCTGGATACCCTGCTCGCCGACCACCCCGACGTGATCGTGCTGCTCGATGCCCAGAGCCGCCTCGCCAGCGCCACCAGCCCAGACATCGAAACCCAGGTGGTCGCACGCTTCTACGATGACCAACTGACCTAGATCGGCCGCGCCGAAGGTCAGGCCCGTCAAGCGTTGCCCAGTGACATGACGAATCTTGCCCACCAGTTGCAGGTCGAGCAGAACGTGCAGGCCGATGCCCTGCGCAGCTTCGACGCCTCGCTCAAGGCGCTGGTCAACGGCTGACGGTCACTTGCGCCGCTGCATCCAGGCGGCGCCAAGGCCGCTCAAGCAGATGATGGCGATGCCCACGATGCTGGTGGTGTCCGGCACCTGGCCGAACACCACCAGGCCCAGCACCCCCGCAAAGACGATCTGGCAGTAACTGAACGGCGCCAGCAGCGCCGGCGCTGCGTGGCGGAAGGCCTTGGTCAGCAGCAGGTGAGCAGTCATGCCGCAACCGCCGAGCGCGAGCATCAGCAGCACGTGCTGCCATTGCGGCGTCTGCCAGAAAAACGGCACCAGCACACTCATGATCAGGGTGTTGCACAGCCCTGCGTAGAAATTGCTGGTGGTTGGGCTGTCGTGGGCGGCCAGAATCCGCGTCAGCAGCTGATAGAAGCAGAAGCCCAGGGCAGAACCGAAGGGAAACAGGATCGCCGGGGTGAACATCGCCCCGCCCGGATGCACCACCACCAGCACCCCGATGAAGCCCATCACCACCGCCAGCCACTGGCCCGGCGTGACCCGCTCCTTGAGCAGCGGAGCCGACAGCGCAGTGACCAGCACCGGGGCGAGAAAGTTGACCGACGTGGCCTCGGCCAGCGGCAAGTACTGAAGCCCCGCCGTGAACAGCAGGCTGGTGCTGAGCAGGCTCAAGGCACGCAAGGTCTGCAGCAACGGGCGTCGGGTGCGCAGCACGCTCAGCCCAGCCTGGGGCATGAAGATGCCGGCCATCAGCAGCGTATGCACCACATAGCGGGCCCAGACCACCATGATCACCGGGTAGATCCCACCGAGGAACTTCGACAGCCCGTCGTGGCTGGCGAACAGGAACGTCGCGGCCACCACCAGGGCGATGCCGCGCAAGGGGTGGTTGACGCCGGACAGCGGGGTACGGGTGGTCATGCGGATCTCTGGGTGAGGCGAACCCTGCGAGTTTAGAAGAGATGGGGCGTCGGGTGGCAAGTGTTTTTGCCAGCCCGTCAATCCCTGACAATCTGCTTCAAGCGCTCGCTGGCCGGTGCCGGTCGTCCATAGAAGTAGCCCTGGAAGTGCGAACACCCTTCTGCGGCCAGACGCTCCATCTGCTCGACCGACTCCACGCCCTCGGCCGTGGTCTTGATCATCAGGCTGTTGGACAGCTCGGTAATCGCGCGGATGATCGACATCGCCTCGCGGCTGTCGCACATGTCGTGGACGAAAGACTTGTCGATCTTGATCCGGTCGAACGGGAACGAGCGCAGGTAACCCAGCGACGAATAACCTGTGCCGAAATCATCCAGCGAGATCGACACGCCCAGGTCTTTCAGCTCCCGCAGGATGCGCACGTTCTCCTCGCTGTTGCCCAGCAGCACCGACTCGGTGATCTCCAGCTCCAGGCGCTGCGGGTCAAGCCCTGAGTCCGACAGTGCCAGGGAAACGGTATGCACCAGCCCGGTATTCTTGAACTGCACCGGCGACAGGTTGACCGACACCACCTCCTGCCCTTCCCAGGTTGCCGCCTCCTGGCAGGCGAGGTTCAGCACGCGGGCACCAATCTCGTGGATCAGCCCGGTTTCCTCGGCGATGGGGATGAAGTCCATGGGCATGATCATGCCGCGGCTGGGGTGTTCCCAGCGCAGCAGCGCCTCGTAGCCGGTGACGCTGTTGCACTGCTGGTCCACCACCGGCTGGTAGTGCAATTGCAGTTGCCCCAGGTGCAGGGCCGTGCGCAGGTCGGTCTCCACCAGGCGGCGCTGGCGTGCGGCAACGTCGAGTTCGACATGGAAACACTCGTAGCGGTTGCGACCATTGCGCTTGGCTTCGTACAGGGCCATGTCGGCGTAACCCAGCAGCAGCTCGGCGTTGTCCTGGTCCTCAGGCGCAAAGGCAATGCCGATGCTTACGCCGACAGTGAACTGGTGCCCTTCGATCTGGAATGGCGGGCAGATCGCATCGATCAGGCGCCGGGCGGTATTGCAGGCCGCCTCGCGGTTGTCCAGCCCGGCTAGAACCACGGCGAACTCATCGCCGCCTAGCCGGGCCAGGGTGTCGTGCTCGCGCAGCTCTCGACGCAGGCGCTTGCCCAGGGCACGCAGCAGTTTATCGCCGAAGGCATGGCCGAGGGAGTCGTTGATGTTCTTGAAGTTGTCCAGGTCCAGGCACAAGGTGGCGGTCAGCTTGCCACTGTCCTCGCCGCGCGCCAGCGCCTGCTTGAGACGCTCGTGGAACAGCGTGCGATTGGGCAGGCCGGTCAGTGCATCGTGATGGGCCATGTGGTGGATCTGCGCGTGGGCTGCCAGCTCTTCAGTGGCGTCCTCGGCGATGAACAGCACGTAATCGGCCTGGTTGTCGCGGTTCTGGCTGATCAGAGCGCGGCTGCGCAAGGTGCGGGCACCTGCGAGGGTTTCGACACGGGTTTCAGCGGCGTAGCCCTTGGCACTGCGTGCGCCGCGCGCCAACTGCTGCTCGAGAAACTCGGCGGCAGCCGGCACCACGCACTCGGCGGGCAGCGTACCGATCAGGCTCGCCCCCTGGCCACCAAACAAACGCTCAGCCTGCTGGTTGGCCAACAGGATGCGCTGGCTGGCCAGGTCCTGGACGATGACACAGGCCGGAATATTGGCGATCACCGAATCGAGAAACTGCGACAGGGTGCTCATCTCCTGGCTGTACTGCTCGGCCAGTTCCTTGGCCTGCAGAAGCTCCAGCTCGTAGCGGCGACGCTCGGAGATGTCACGGGTCACCTTGGCGAAACCGATCAGTTGGCCGCTGTCCTCGTCATGGATGGCCTCGATCACCACGCTGGTCCAGAAATGCGAGCCGTCCTTGCGCTGACGGACACCTTCGGCCTGGAAGCGCCCTTCCCGCCGTGCCGTCTCCAGCCCATGCTCGGGCAGGCCGCGGACGCGGTCTTCGTGGGTGTAGAACACCGAGAAATGCTGGCCGACGATCTCATCGGCCCTGTAGCCCTTGGCTCGCTCGGCACCGGCGTTCCAGTTGATCACATGACCGGCGCTGTCGAGCATGTAGATGGCATAGTCACGCACGCCCTGCACCAGCAGGCGGAAATGTCGCTCCTGCTCGCGTTGGGCCATCTGTGCATGGTACTGCTCGGTGCAGTCACGGGTGATCTTGGCGAATCCTACCAGTTGCCCGTCGTCGTCATGCACCGCCTCGATCACCACATGGGCGCGCAGCAGGCTGCCATCCTTGCGCAGGCGCCAGCCATGCTCCTCGAAACGACCGCTGCGGCGTGCCTGCTCGAGGTTGGCTTGCGGCAGTCCGGCAGCGCGGTCCGCCTCGCTGTAGAACAGCGAGTAGTGCTGCCCGACGATCTCGCTGGCCTCATAGCCCTTGGCGCGCTGCGCCCCCGGGTTCCAGTTGGCGACAATCCCCTCCGGGGTCAGCAGGTAGATGGCATAGTCCACCACACTCTGGATCAACAACCGGTACATGACGTCGGGGCTCGCGACTAGCGACATGGCATTCTTCCTGAACCTGCGGGGCCGTTTTTCAAGATACTGGCATTATGCCGCTGAGCGACAGGATTTTGTGAAGTGGTTCACAAAAATTCGCGCGTGCGGCACTTCAGTGGCGCACCGCCATGACGCGCCAGGAATGCAGTTGCGGATCATCTTCCAGCGCGATCACCTGCACCGCGCGCGGCAACTCGGCAACGATGCGGGTGCAAAAAGCCATGGACACTTCATCCTGCCGAAAGCAGCGCAGCAGCCAGTCGTGGGCGCCACTGCAAAGCACCTGGGACGCTACCGCCCGGCCGATGCCCTGGCGACGGTAGCGCTTGAGGATGAACAGGTCGGCCAGTTCCAGGGCCTCGACGCCTGGCAGCTCGCTGCGCTCGACCAGCACGAAACCGGCGATGAAACCGTCGACCAGCACCAGGCTGGCGCACCACCCGGGCGATTGCCAGTAGCGCGCCATATGCGCCTCATGCAGGTAGAAACGCCCGTCCGCCTCGACGTCCTCCTGCTCCCAATCGGAGGACTCGTAGGCATAGAACTGGTACAGATTGCGGATGACGTCGGCGTGTTCAGCGCCGGTTGGGAACAGCTCGAGTGTCGGCGCTGACATGGGGCGGACTCGCTGAAGGCAGGAGCGCCAATTCTACCCGCCCAGACAGGTTTTTCCAGGGATCGGCACCTCGATCCAAGTCCGTGGCGCCTGTCCTTGCGACAGGCGCCAGGCAAGGCTCATTTCTCTTCCAGCACGGCCCTGCCCTTCACTGCCCGCGGCCCGCGCCAGGCCCAGAACAACAGGCCGGGGAACGGCGCCCAAACCACGAACACGACCCACAACATCTTGCGCTCGGCACGGCGCTCGCTGCCGATGATGTGCCATATCGCCCAGATCTGCAGAAGAATCACCAGCACTGCGACGAGGATCCAGACCGTTCCGATTTCCATGAGCGTTCTCCTGTGAGCATGTACTTCATTTGTTCACGCCAGGCGCCAAGGGTTCATTCCAATCCGCCTACCGCCAGTGCCAGGGCTCGCGGCATTATCCGGCCAGTGATTGTCTTTCCCCGCAACTCCCAGCACACTTCCTGCGCCCTCGAAGGAAACGGAGTCCGCTGTGCCCACGCCTCGCCAGTTCAGCAAGAAGACTAGCACCAGTAACATGTTGCGGCTCAAATCCGGCGCCAGCGACGAACAGGTGCCGTACCGCGTCGACTTCGTTCTGCTCGAGCATTTTTCCATGGCCAGTTTCACCGTGGCGATGGACGTGCTGGTCACCGCCAACCTGCTGCGAGCCGAGAGTTTCCGCTTCACTCCGCTGTCACTCGAAGGTGACCGGGTGCTCAGTGACCTGGGCCTGGAACTGGTGGCCAGCGAGCTGGACCCGCGCAAGCTCAAGGAGCCCGACCTCCTGGTCATCTGCGCCGGCCTGCGCACCCCGCTCAAATATCCCGAACTCGACCGCCTGCTGGGCGACTGCGCGGCCCACGGCATGGCCCTGGGGGGCTTGTGGAGCGGTGCATGGTTCCTCGGCCGCGCCGGGGTGCTGGGCGACTACGGTTGTAGCATCCACCCCGAACAGCGCGCCAGCCTCGCCGAACGCAGCCCGCAGACGCGCATCACGCCGGCCAGCTTCACCCTCGATCGAGATCGCCTGACCGCCGCCAGCCCCAATGGCGCCATGGAACTGATGCTGGGCCTGGTACGCCGGCTGTATGGCGATGCCTTGGCCGAAGGTGTCGAAGAGATCCTGTCGTTCTCAGGTGCCCGTTATCGCCAGGTCGGGCCCGGGGCGAAGAAGTCCATGAGCCTGCAACTGCGCACCATTGTCGAGCTGATGGAAAACAACCTGGAGGAGACCCTCAGCCTCGATCAGCTGGCCGCCTACAGCGGCCGCTCGCGTCGGCAGATCGACCGCTTGTTCCAGGCCCAGCTCGGCACCTCGCCGCGGCGCTACTACATGGAGCTGCGCATCACCAAGAGCCGGCGGCTGCTGCAGTACTCGGACCTGTCGGTAATGGAAGTGGCGGTAGCGTGCGGGTTCGTTTCGGTGTCGCACTTCAGCAAGTGCTACGCGGCGTATTTCGGCTACCCACCTTCACGTGAGCAGCGGCTGGGCGAGTGACAGATGCTGGGCATCAGGCGCGGATGTAGTTGAGCACGGCTTCGCAGATCATCTGCTTGTGCCGCAGCTTGATCGCCTCGTCCGCCAGGTCGATCTGGAAGATTTCGCCGAAGGTGTGCCGGTTCGAGACCCGATAGAAGCAGAACGAACTCATCAGCATATGCAGGTCGATGACCTCGATGCCCGCACGGAACATGCCTTCCTCGCCCCCGCGCTGCAGGGTGCGCGCCAGTGACTCGAGCACCAGGCTGCTCATTTCGCGGATCACCGGCGCCTGCTTGACGAACTCACCGTAATGGATGTTTTCGGTACAGACGATGCGTACGAAGTCGACATTGTGGTCGTGGTGATCGAAAGTGAACTCCACCAGCCGGCGGATCGCCTGCTCGACCGGCAACGACTCCAGGTCCAGGCTGTGCTCGGTCTTGCGGATGTCGCCATAGAGCTTGACCAGGCATTCCAGGTACAGCTGTTCCTTGCTGCCGAAGTAGTAGTAGATCATGCGCTTGGAGGTGGCGGTGCGTTCGGCGATCGCATCGACCCGCGCGCCAGCCAGGCCTTGCTGGACGAATTCGTGGATCGCAGCCTGGAGG
This sequence comes from Pseudomonas wayambapalatensis, assembly GCF_049942315.1. Taxonomy (NCBI): domain Bacteria; kingdom Pseudomonadati; phylum Pseudomonadota; class Gammaproteobacteria; order Pseudomonadales; family Pseudomonadaceae; genus Pseudomonas; species Pseudomonas wayambapalatensis. Next base: position 16,739 of record NZ_JBNFMU010000183.1, on the reverse strand, counting down.
ATGTCCTCGCGGGTTTTCTCCGGGTTGTTCTTGCGCGACTTGCGCGCCCCGGCCTCGGACTGACCGAGGCTGACTTGCGGATCACTCATACCGACTCACAGGCTGTTGTTTGGAATGTGCGGGGATTATCCGTGAGCCGGGCGGTGCAGGGAAGCGCAAGGGTGGATGTGGAACGTGCTAGCTGCCCGGGCTCGCGCGCAGCTTGGCCATCGCCGCCAGGCGCACGGCCACGTTCGCCGCGCCATACCCCGCGTAGTCCCCCTTGCGCTGGAGGATCTCGAAGAAGAAACGCCCCTCGAACGGCTCGGTGTACACATGGAACAGCTCGCCGCCCTGCGCATCGCGGTCGTACAGCACGTTGTAGTACGCAAGCTCGCTGAGGAACTCATCGTCGAACTCGAAGCGTGCCGCCAGATCGTCGTAGTAGTTCAACGGGATCTCCAGCAACGGCACGCCAGCCTCCTTGGCCCGCGTGACCTCGGCAAAGATGTCGGCACAGTCGAAGGCGATATGGTGCACGCCCGAACCACGGTAGCTCGACAGGGCGTGGGCGATGGCGGTGTTGCGGTTCTCGGAGATGTTCAGCGGCAGGCGCAACGTTGCGCACGGGCTGCGCAGGGCGCGGCTCTTGACCAGGCCATAAGGGTCAGGCAGCACCACTTCGTCGTCGGCGGTGAAGTCGAACAGGCTCTTGTAGAACAGCACCCAACTGTCCAGACCCTCGGCCGGCAAGGCCAAGGCCATGTGGTCGATGCGCTGCAGCCCGCCATCGGTAGAAGCCGACGGATCAAGGCAGAAGTCGCTGTCGTAGATGCTCTGCCCTGCCCCGGCCCGCTCCACCAGGTAGATCAGGCTGCCATCCGGCGCGCGCACCGCCGGGACTTCCCGCTCGTTGGGGCCGACCAGACCACGGAATGGCTGACCGCGATAGGCCACGGCCCGTTGCAGCGCGGCCTGGGCGTCATCCACACGCAAGGCTGCAGCGCACAGCGATGGACCATGGGCCTCGAAGAAGTTGTGGGCAAAGGAATAGGGTTCGGCGTTGAGCACGATATTGATATCTCCCTGGCGCAGCAGCCTGACCGCCTTGCTGCGGTGCCGCCCAGCCTCGGCGAACCCCAGGCGCTTCAACCACCCACCCAGCCGCGCACCGACCGCGTCATCCACGGCGAACTCGACGAACTCCACCCCGTCATAGCGGCTCGCCGCAGGCGGTGTGAACAGCACGCCGGGTTCCACCGCGACCGACTGCTCGGCCAGGCGCACACGGGCCTTTTCCTCCAGGTACAGCAACGAGCGCAGGCCATCGGCGGCATTCTGACGCGAAGGCGCGGCGCGAAAACCATCGTTGAAGACTTCCAGCGACAGTGGGCCGCGATACCCACTGGCGATGATCGGCGCCAGGAAACCTGCGAGGTCCATCTCACCCTGGCCGGGGAAGCAGCGAAAATGCCGGCTCCACTCCAGCACATCCATGGCCAGGATCGGCGCATCGGCCATCTGCACGAAGAAAATCTTCTCGCCGGGAATATCGCGGATCCCACGGGGATCCCCCTTGAGCGAAAGCGTGTGGAAGCTGTCGAGAATCACCCCCAGCGCCGGATGATCAGCCTCACGCACCAGGTGCCACACCTGCTGCCAAGTGTTGACGTGACGCCCCCAGGCCAACGCTTCGTAACCGATGCGCAGGCCTCGGTCACCGGCATGCTCGGCCAACAGGCGCAGGTCATCGACCAGCAGTTGCTCATCGCCCAGCGCATCGGGCTGCACATTGCTGCACACCAGCACCAGGTCGGTGCCCAGCTCTTGCATCAGGTCGAACTTGCGCGCCGCGCGATCGAGGTTCTTGTGCAGACGATCACGGCGGCAGCCCTCGAAGTCGCGAAACGGCTGGAACAACGTGATGGCCAGCCCCAGGTCCGCACACCGCTGACGAATCTCACGCGGGGCGCCGGCGTAATGGAGCAGGTCGTTCTCGAAGATCTCGACGCCATCAAAGCCTGCGGCGGCGATGGCCTCGAGCTTTTCGGGCAGGGTGCCGCTGAGTGAGACGGTGGCGATCGAACGCTGCATGTGGAGTTCCTTGTTGTTTGTACAGGGGCAGGTTCGTCTGACCTGTGAACCTGCTTGTTCTCGACGATGGCAGGATCGATTATTCGCAGGTAAAGTCGTGGCGGCAATGCGCTTTGTACGAAATGGTTAGTTTGTGTTCGATAACCGAACAGAAGCCAGCAAGACGAATTGATTCAGCGCAGAACCCTGGACGACCATGGATTCAGTCGCCGCCATCCGGGCTCATGCCTGCCCGAGTGCGACCGCCATCCGACAACCAACAAGAACAACGGAGACACCATGGCCCACTCTTCACAGGCCAAGAAAGCCACCGCCAGCGGGTGGATCGGCTCGGCCCTCGAGTACTACGACTTCTTCATCTATGCCCAGGCGGCAGCGCTGATCTTCCCGCAGATCTTCTTCCCGTCCAGCGACCCGAAGATGGCCATCATCGCCTCCCTGGCCACCTATGGCGTCGGCTACCTGGCCCGTCCGGTCGGCGCCTTCGTGCTCGGCCATTGGGGCGACACGCGAGGACGCAAGAACGTGCTGCTGCTGTGCATGTTCCTGATGGGCATCTCGACCATGGCGGTAGGCCTGCTGCCCACCTACCACGACATCGGCCTCCTCGCCCCTGCCCTGCTGGTGATCCTGCGCCTGGTCCAAGGCTTCGCCGTGGCCGGAGAGATCTCCGGCGCCAGTTCCATGATCATGGAGCACGCGCCCTTCGGGCGTCGCGGCTACTACGCCAGCTACACACTGCAAGGCGTGCAGGCCGGCCAGGTGATGGCCGCCGCGGTGTTCCTGCCACTGGCCTACTTCATGCCCAGCGAAGCGTTCAACGAATGGGGCTGGCGTATTCCGTTCCTGATGAGCGCGGTGGTGCTGATCGCAGGCTTCATCATCCGCAAGGAGGTGCATGAAACCCCGGCATTCGTTCAGGAAGAAAAACAGGACAAGGTGGCCAAGTCGCCGATCGGCGAAGCGTTCCGCCACAGCTGGAAACACATGGTGCTGGTGATGTTCATGGCACTGATGAACGTGATCCCGGTGGTCGCCACCATCTTCGGCGCGGCCTATGCGGTACAGCCGGCCTATGGCATCGGCTTCGACAAGAGCGTGTACCTGTGGATCCCGGTGGTGGGCAATGTCGTCGCGGTGCTGGTGATTCCGTTCGTGGGCAACCTGTCGGACCGCATCGGCCGACGTCCGACCATGATTGCCGGGTGTCTGGGATCGGGTCTGCTGGCGTTCGTCTACCTGTATGCGATCAGCATCCAGAACGTGCCACTTGCCTTCGTCGGCTCGATCCTGATGTGGGGCATGGTCTACCAGGGCTACAACGCCGTGTTCCCAAGCTTCTACCCGGAGCTGTTCCAGACCCGCTACCGGGTGTCGGCCATGGCCATCGCACAGAACATCGGCACCATGCTCACTGCGATGCTGCCGGCGCTGTTCGCGGCCGTCGCCCCACCTGGCTCAGAGCATATCTGGCTGGTGGTCGGTGCCCTGGCCTTCGCCATCACCTGCGTGTGCGCACTGGCAGCCTATGTGGCGCCTGAAACCTACCGGCTGGCCATGGAAGACCTGGGTAACCCGCAGGCCAAACCGCTGGAAAAGGACGCCTATGAAGCCAGCCGCAAAAGCAGCTTCGAGGTGGTGAGCCAGTAAGGCAGTCGGGGCCGCGCAGCGGCCCCGGCAATCTCAAGCCTTGACCACCGCCTGCAGATTCCCCCACAGCCGCTCCACATCCGCCCGTTCGGTCGGCAGCGCGCCGACCGACACCCGAACCATCCAGCGGCCTTGCAGGGTTGCCGGGGTCACGTAGGCGTCGCCGGAAGCATTGAGCCGATCTGCCCAGCCACGGGTGTGATCATCCAGCGCCTCACCCTCCAGCCCCTCGGGTTCATGCCGAATGCACAGGGTCTGCAACTGCACCGGCGCCAGCAGTTCCCAGCCCGGCGCAGCCTCGACCTGCTCGGCCAGCCAGCGGGCATTTTCCAGGTCGCGGCGCAGGCGCTGCTGCAAAGCCTCGACCCCTTCGCTGCGCAGCATGAACCACAGTTTCAGCGCACGGAACCGCCGCCCCAGCGGTATGCCCCAATCGCGCAGGTTCTTCACCTCGCCATCCACCGACGACTGCAGGTAGCTGGGGTTGGTACTCATCACCCGGATCAGGTGCTGCGGGTCGCGCACGTAATAGATCGAACAGTCGAAGGCCACGCCCAGCCACTTGTGCGCATTGACTACCACCGAGTCAGCCAGCTCGATACCGTCCCACATCCAGCGACATTCCGGGAGGATCATCGCCGAGCCTGCCATCGCCGAATCGACATGCAGCCACAACCCCGCCGCCTGGGCGATCTCACCGACCGGGCGCAACGGGTCCAGCGCCGTGGTAGCGGTGGTGCCGGTAGTAGCGACCACCGCACAGGGCTGGTTGCCTGCCGCCAGGTCCTGCTCGATGGCCGCCTGCAGCGCTTCGGGAATCATGGCGAAGCGCTCGTCGGTGGGGATCTGGCGAATGTTGTCGCGACCAAACCCGGCCAGCAGCGCAGCCTTGTCCACCGAGCTGTGGGCATGGGCACTGACGTAGACGATCAGCGGCTTGTCCTGGGCCTGCAGGCCGCCGCGAGCCAGGGCATAGTCGGTGCTGCGCTCACGTGCGCTGATCAGCGCGACCAGGGTGCTGGTGGAGGCCGTGTCCTGGATCACCCCGCTCCACTGCGCCGACAGCCCCAGCAGTTGGCGCAGCCAGTCGAGGGTGGTTTCCTCCAGCTCGCTCAGGGCCGGGCTGGACTGCCAGGACAGGCCGAGCACGCCAAGCCCTGTGCTGAGGAAGTCGCCGAGCACCGACGACAGCGTGCCGTTGGAGGGGAAGTAGCCGTAGAAGTCCGGATGCTGCCAGTGCGACAGGCCGGGCATCACCAGGCTGGAGACATCATCGAGGATGGCGGCGAACGGCTCGCCCTGCTGCGGCGCAGCCTCGGGCAGCGCGGCCTTGAGGTAGCCGGGCTCGACCTGGGCCATCACCGGGCGCTCGCCGACGGTCTGGCGGTAGTCGGCGATCAGGTCGATGAGCTGGTGGCCGTACTGGCGGAATTGTTCGGGGGTCACTGGGCGGGCTCCTGGGCGAAGAGATGAGGTGTCAGCACCGACACCCCGCAATCAGCCCAGTCTAGGCAACCCGTCCCCGCGCAATAACCCCGTTTCGCGCATAGCTGCTATCGCAACCGCGCATCTGCGCCCTGCACGCCGAACGACGACTGGCGCCACAGCTCGAATACCCGGTTACGCAACCAGCGGTGCTCGGCCGAGGCCTGCAAGCGCTGATGCCAGACCACCCAGTAGCGCTGACTGTGCTCGATGAAACCCAGCGGCCGCCAGGCCAGGCCATGCAAACGGCAAAGCTGGCGGGCGATATGCTCCGGCACCGTGGCCAACGCCTGGCCATTGCCGATCACCCGCACCATGGCACTGAAGAACGGCACCTGCAGTTGCATGCGCCGCTGCAGCCCCTGGGCACGCAGGTGACGGTCGATGAAGCTGTCCTTGTCGCCGCCGCCGGAAACCCGCACATGGCGATAGGCAAGGTAGTCGTCCTGGCTGATCGTGGCACAGGCAGTCAGCGGATGCTCGCCCGCCATCAGGCACACGGCCCGGTCTTCACCGAGCAGCCGGCCATGCAGGTTCGGCGGGGACTCATCGAACAGCGTGGTAGCCAGATCGACCTCACCACTGGCCAGCGAGGCGTATTGGCCAGCCTGCCAGGTGCGGTACTCGAGGGACACTCCGGGCGCCTCATGCTCCAGTGCCGTCACCAGGTCCGGAAGGATATGCTCGGCCACATAGTCGGAGGCGGCGATGCAGAAACGCCGCTCGCAACGTGCCGGGTCGAAGGCGGCAGGCTGGCGCAGGGCGCTGAGCTCATCGAGCACCTGGCGCAAGGGTTCGACCAAGGTTTCGGCATGTTCGCTGAGCACATAGCCGCGGCCCTGGCGGACCAGCAGCGGGTCGCCGAAGGCATCGCGCAGGTGGGCAAGCTGACGGCTCAAGGCCGACTGGCTGCAACCCAGGCGCTCCGCGGCGTGGCTGAGATTCTTCAATTGCAGGAGGCAATTGAGGGTGCGCAGGTGGGCCAGGCTCAGTGAGGCGAAAGTGGGGGTCATGGGGTGACCTGCGCGGGTGAGGTGGAGGGCCCCATGAAGGGGCCCATCGGGCCGCGAGGCAGCCCGGCGGGAAGTCAGTCCGTCAGACCGACATAGACGTTCTGCACGTCTTCGTTCTCGTCGATCGCCTCGAGGAAGGCTTCGACCTCGGCCAGGGCTTCAGCACTCAGGCTGGCGGCGCTCACCGGGTTTTTCGGGGTGTAGCCGATTTTCGCCGAGGTGACGGTGAAACCATGCTCGGGCAGGGCCTTCTGCACAGCATCCAGGTCGGTGGTGTCGGTGATGAACAGGGTCGAGCCCTCTTCCTCGCCGTCTTCGAAATCCTGGGCGCCGGCTTCGATGGCGGCCATTTCCGGGTCGGCATCACCTTCCGGGGTGGCCTCGATCAGGCCGACATGGTTGAAGTCCCAGGCCACCGAGCCGCTTGCGCCAAGCTGGCCCTTGCGGAACAACACCCGGATCTGGGCGACGGTACGGTTCACGTTGTCGGTCAGGCATTCGACGATCAGCGGCACCTGGTGAGGCGCAAAGCCCTCGTAGCTGACGGCATGGTACTGCACCGCCTCGCCATCCAGGCCAGCGCCTTTCTTGATCGCACGCTCGAGGGTTTCGCGAGTCATCGACGCTTTCTTGGCCTGGACGATGGCCAAGCGCAGGCGCGGGTTCATGTCCGGGTCGGCGCCAGACTTGGCAGCGATCTGAATCTCCTTGGCCAACTTGCCCATGATCTTGCCCTTGGCGTTGGCGGCGGTTTCTCTATGCTTGGCTTTCCACTGTGCGCCCATTTCGACTCTCTTTGTCTCAGCGGCCGGTTCAGGAAGCGACCGGCCAAAAGTGGGGAGAGTTTATACGCCCTCGCGGGTGGGATCGACAAGAAATCGCGTGGCAGCCATTCGCCGGCAACCCGCAGCGGCGAACCGCCGCTCCTGCAAGCGGTGGCTACCTGTGGGAGCGGCGGTGCGGCGACCCGACTTGCCCGCGAAAAAGCCCACACCGACTCAACCCTTGTCCGCCTTCCCCGCCGCCGCCGCGAACTTCGCCAGCCGCACATCCAGCCGCCGCGGGCGCTGCCCTCGGTCTTCGGCGCGTTCCTTGCGCCGCACGGCATCGCGCACCATCAGCGACCCCAGGTAGCGGATCGGCTCCGGCGGAAACTGCCCCAGCGGCCCCTTGACCAGGGGCGAGCGCGTCCAGGCGTTGTCCATCCCCAGGGCCAGCGACGAAAGGATCTGCCCACCCATGTGACAAGGCCCTACGCCGCTGCCGGAATAACCGAAGCCATAGAACACGTTGCCCTGCCCGTCCAGGCGGCCGAAGAACGGCAAGCCGGTCACCGAGCGATCCGATGGCCCGTTCCAGCTCGCAGCCAGCGGCACCTCGGCCAACGCCGGGAAGAACTCGCCCAAGGTTCGTTGCAGCAGCGCTCGGTAAGGCGACGGCTGATCGAAGACCGGCAGCATGCGCCCGCCATAGGCAAAGGTGTTGCCGCCCTTGCCGAGCATCAGGCGCCCGTCGGGGGTGTTGTGGTAGTAGTGCACGAAGATGCGCGAATCAAGCACGCTGATGCCGGTCTCCAGGCCCGTCTGGCGCAACAACTCGGGGCACGGCTCGGTGATCACCATGTCGCTGGAGACGATCGCCACGCTGCGCTCGAACTGCGCAAACTGCCGCGCCATCCAGGCATTGAGGCCCAGCACCACCCGGTCGGCACGCACGGTGCCGTGGGCGGTGCGCACCTGCACCGGGGTGCCGTGCTCAAGACTGGTCATCGCCGTGCCTTCGTGGATGCGCACGCCGCGCTGCAAGGCCACCCGACGCAGGCCACGTACCAGCTTGCCCGGCTGCACCGTGGCGGCCGCTGGCGAGAACCAGCCTTCCCGGTGGCGGTCAGAGCCGGCCCGGCGCTGCACTTCATCCAGCGCCAGACGCTGGAACGAGTTGATGCCCTGGCGCTGCAGCGCCGCGATCACCGCATCGGTACTGCCGACCTGCGCGGCATTGGTGGCGGTGTACAAGGTGCCGTCCATGCGGTAGTCGCAGTCGATGTGATGTTCGGCGCAGAACGTGCCGATGGCCGCGATACTGCGCTCCGACTCACGGACCAGGCGCACCGCCTCGGCCACACCGAACAAGCGCTCCAGGGTGAAGTACTTGGCCGACCACGACAGCGCGCAGCCCCCATTGCGCCCGCTGGCACCGGCGCCGCAGATATCCGCCTCGATCAACAGCACATCCAGCGCCGGCACCGCCTCCTTGAGCAGCAGTGCGGTCCACAAGCCGGTGTAGCCGCCGCCGACGATACAGACATCACAGCGCACATCGCCTTGCAGCGGCGGGCACACGGCTTCGTTTTGCGGGTCCAGGGCCTGTTGCAGCCAGAACGGTCTCATCGTTTCACTTTCCTTCAGGTACGTACCGGCTTGATCGCCATGCCGGTATTGGGTGCCACGTCATGTACCGCGTCTGCACTGACCGGGCGGCTGTTCCAGTGCGGCAGCAGCACCAGGGCGGAGAACAGCGCAGTGCCGGCGAACACGATGAACACGGTGACGCTGTCGAAGTAGCCCGGCAGCAGCCCACCCAGCACCGCGCCTACCGAGCCGCAGCCATTGACGAACCCGGCTGCGGTAGCGCCGGCCTTGGCGGTGCCGAAGTCGATGGCGGCCGCGCCGCTGATCATCGAGTCCGGGCCGTACAGGGTCAGGCCCATGACGAACAGCAGCGCCACCACCAGCAGCACGCTGCCGCTGTGCATGGCCGCCATGAAGCCGGCCAGAGTGACGGTCAGCAGCAGCAGACTGATCACGCAGGCAGGCATGCGCCGTGCACCGAACAGCTTGTCCGAGGCCAGGCCGATCAGGATCGGCCCAAGCAACCCGGCCAGCTCGAAGGCCGTGGGAATGATCGCTGCGCCAACCTTGCCCACCGAAGGCATCTGCTCGAAAACGATCACCGGTCCCCAGAGCAGGATCGCGTAACGCGCCGGCTTGAGCATGAAGTAGGCCAGCCCGAGCGTTAGGACCGTGCGGTTGCGCAGGATTTCGCGCAGCGGCGCCCAGACGCTGCACAGGTTCGCGCCTGGCGCCATGCTCTGTGGCTCCGGCTCTACCGCTGGCAGGCCGACGTCTTCGGGCTTGTTGCGCTGAAAGAGGAAGAACAGCAGCGCCACCACCGCCACCACCACGGCACTGGAGAAAAACGCTGCGTGCCAACTGCCGACCAGGGTGTACGCCCACCACCCGGCAAAGGGCGAGGCCACCAGGCCGCCAAAGGCGTAGCACGAACTCCACAGGCCCAGTACCCGGCCACGCTGGGAGGCGGGGAAGAAACTGCCGATGTTCTTGCACAGCCCTGCCCAGCCGGTCGACTGCGCCAGGCCCTGGATCAGCATGCAGGTGGCAAAGATCGGGAAGGTCGCGTAACTGCCCATCACCACCGCTGCTGCGGCCGAGATCAGCAGCCCGCCGAGTACCACCACGCGCGGGCCGAAGCGGTCGGCGAGCATGCCCCAGGTGAACTGGCCTACGGCGTAGGCCGCCAGGTAGATCGCATCGAGGTTGGCCATGGCGGCTTTGTCGAGCATGAAACCTGGGTCTTCAGCAATGCCAAGCTTGGCGACCGAGAAGGCTTTGCGGGTGAAGTAGAAGGCGGCGTAGGCCAGCCAGGTGATGGCGAAGATCTGCATGCGCCACCGCTTGATGGCACCGAAAGACTGGTTCATTTGACTCTGACCTCTTGCTGAGTGTGCCGGCAGAATGTGAAGAAACGCCTGTCTTGTTGTTGTGTTGCGCACTGCATGACGGAGGGACGTCATCTGGCTGGACCATGGCCCGGTGCAAGGGCGTGTGAAGCTGCCCCGGGTTGAGCGACATGGAAACAGCTGGTGACTGATAAATAAAATCGATTTATCGTATTTCACACATAAGCCCAGCTTTTAAAAGAACCTGTTCCGAGGTGCTCCATGTCCGTCTCGCAAGCGCAGCTGAAGGCCTTTCACGCGGTGGCCGAACACGGCAGCTTCACCCGGGCCGCCGAGAAACTCTTCCTCACCCAGCCAGCGGTGTCCGACCAGGTGCGCAAGCTGGAGGAACGCTTCGGCGTGCTGCTGTTCCAGCGCAACAAGCGTTCGGTGCAGCTCACCGACCTGGGCGAGCGCCTGCTGGGCATCAGCCAACGCCTGTTCGCCTGCGAGGCCGAAGCACTGGAGCTGCTGCAGGATTCGCGTGCCCTGCACACCGGCAGCCTGGTGCTGGCAGTGGATGCCCCCGTGCACGTACTGCCGCAGGTTGCGCGCTTCTGTCAGCGCTATCCGGGGATTCAGGTCAAGATCGAGACGGGCAACACCGATGAGTCGCTGGCGCGCCTGTTCAGCTACCAGGCTGACCTGGCCCTGCTCGGGCGCGACGTCGATGACGAGCGGCTGTTCTGCGTGCCGATGCGGCGTGACCCGATGGTGGCCTTCGTCTCCCAGGACCACCCCTGGGCCAGCCGTGCCTCGATCAGCCTGGCCGACCTGGACGACACGCCGCTGGTCTTGCGTGAGCCCGGCTCGGTGACACGCCAGACCCTGGAAGAAGAAATGCAGCGCGCGGGCCTGCGCATCCGCCCGGCCATCCAGGTCGAGGGACGCGAAGCGGCGCGTGAAGCGGTGGTGGTGGGGATTGGCGTGGGCGTGGTGTCGGCGGCGGAGTTCGGCGCCGACTCACGGGTGTGCGCACTCCCCATCGTCGATTGCCAACGCCACTTGACCGAGACGCTGGTGTGCCTGAGCGAACAACGCACGCGTCGCGTGGTGGCGACGTTTCTGCAGATGGTGCAAGAAGCGTTGTGAGTTCAGCGGTGCCACCCCGCGACCATGCCGGCCCCCCGTGATCTGCCCTATGCTGATGACTCGCCCCACAGCGGACCCCGCCCATGCTCTACCGCCTCAGCGCCGACACTCTGGTTCTGCTGCACCTGGCCTTCATCCTGCTGGTGCTGTTCGGCGGCCTGCTGGTGCTGCGCTGGCGCCGCGCCCTGCTCCTGCATCTGCCGGCCCTGGCCTGGGGCCTGGCGGTGGAATGCCTGCACCTGCAGTGCCCTCTGACCGACTGGGAAAACCGCATGCGCCTGGCAGCCGGCCAGGCCGGCTACCAGGGAGGGTTCGTCGAGCACTATGTCTGGCCGCTGATCTACCCGGCCGGGCTGACGCCACAGGTCCAGGTGCTGCTCGGGTTGATCGTGTTGCTGGTCAACCTCGGCATCTACGGCTATGTGCTCTGGCGCGGGAGGCGTGCTAGCGGGTAGCGATCACGAACAACCGGGGGAACGGCAGCAGCACCTTGCCATCGGTGGCTTTCGGGTAATCCCGCTCCATGGCCTGCAGGTAGAGTTGCAGGAAGCTTTCGCGCTCGGCCTCGTCCAGCCGCGCCAGGTACGGCCGCAGGCCCGAGCCTTTGAACCACTCCACCACAGCGCTCGCGCCGCCCTCGAGGACATGGTGATAGGTGGTGCGCCACACATCCACGCGTGTGCACAGTGGGCTGAGCAGGTCGTAGTAGAACGCGCCGCTGTGTCGCGGTGGCAAGGAAAAATCGCTGAACTTGTCTTTCCACGGGCCTTGGCTGGCAATCTCGCGCATGCGCTTGTGGGCAGGCTCATCGAGGTTGTCGGGGGTCTGCACCGCCAGGCTGCCCCCCTCGGAAAGCTGGCGGATCAGGTGCGGGTACAGCTCACGGTGGTTCGGCACCCATTGCAACGAGGCGTTGGCGAGGATCAGGTCCTGGGGTTCGGCAGCCTTCCAGGTGGCGATATCGGCTACCTCGCAACGCACCCGTGGCACCTTCAGGCGTGGTCGCTCGCGCGCCTTGTCGATCATGTCCTGGTCGCTGTCCAAGGCCAGCACCTGGGCGTCGCCATGCTGTTGCAGCAAGACCTCGGTGGAGTTGCCAGGGCCGCAGCCAAGATCCGTGGCGTGGCGTACCGGTCGCGCTGGCACAGCCGCGAGCAGATCGCGCACGGCACGGGTGCGTTCGTTTTCGAAGAGCGAATACTGGGTGGCGGACCAGGCCATGGGCGACTCCTTCGGCAGTTGGAAGCGCTAGCATATGCCTTTTGCCGAACGTTCGGGGTATCGGTCTGACCGATCCGCTTCGCCTGAACGAAAACAGGAACTGACAGCCTATGCTGGAGGTCATCCGCATAACCTCCATACGTCGCTCGCCATGAATGCCTTCCCCTACCCGCGTCTCGCCCTGCCCCTGGCCATCCTTGCATTGATCGGCGCCTCCATCCTGCTCGCCTCGCCCTGGATGGGTCAGGGCTTCGAGCTGTCCGACCTGTCCACCGACAGCCAGAACCGCCTGACCCGGCAACTGGAGGACGGCAGCCTGCTGACCCTGGACAGCGGGTCGGCCGTGGACCTGGCGTTCGACAGGACTCAGCGACGGATCGACCTGCTCAAGGGCCAGTTGCTGCTGGAAGTGGCCCGGGGCGATACCCGCCCGCTGTTCATCGTCACCCCACAGGGCAGCCTGCGTCCGCTGGACGCGAAACTGATCGTCGAGCGGCTGCAGGACAGCAGCGAAGTCACCGTGCTGGAGGGGCGGGTCGAACTGTCTGTCAACGGTCGCCAACTGTCGCTCAACCGCGGCCAGCAGTTGCGCTTCGATGGCATCACGCCCGCAACCCTGACCCAGGTCGATACCGGCGATACCCAGGCAGCCTGGTACCTGGAGCGCCTGCCAGGCGACGGTCAACCGCTGAACGAAACGCTCGAGCGTCTGGCCCGACACCACCGCGGCCTGCTGTTGTTCGATGCCCCGTCGCTGGCCGACCTGAAGGTCGCCGACGACCTGGCCCTGGACGACACCGACCAGGCCCTCGATGACCTGCAGGCCAGCTTGCCGATCAAGATTGCCCACTACACCGACTGGCTGACCGTGGTGCGCCGCAAATGAAAACGCGGCCGGTCCCCTGGGGAGCCGGCCGCGTTTTCCGTACAGCCCGGCAGCGGTCAGTGACGCTTGGCGCTGCGGATCTGGTGTACCACACCCATGGCCACCACGATGGCTGCGGCGATACCGGTGGAGATCACCAGAATCTGGTAGTCAGGCATGAAGGCCATGGTTACCAGTGCGGCAACGATGAAGGCGATCACCAGGTAGGTCAGCCAGGGGAACAGCCACATTTTCAGGCGCACCTCGCGGCCTTCGGCGATCAGCTTGCGGCGCATGCGCAGTTGCGAGAAGGCAATCACCAGGTACACCAGCAGGGCGATCATGCCAGTGGTGTTCATCAGGGTTTCCAGCACGTCCTTCGGGCGCAGGGTCTCGCTGAAGTTGATCAGCGCGCAGACCACCGCCACGGCGCACGAGCCGAGGATTGCGTACACCGGGACACCGGTGCCGGCGCGGGTGATCTTGAAGAACGACGGCGCATCGCCCCGCTGGGACAGCGAGAACAGCATGCGCGAAGCGGTGTAGTGGCCGGAGATCAGGCAACTGCTCACCGAGGTCAACACCACGAAGTTCATCAGCAGCTCGGCATACGGCACACCCAGCAGTTCCAGGGTGCGGCGGTAGGCGCCATAACCGGAAACGCCCAGGTGCGGATCGTTCCACGGCACCAGGCAGACGATCAGGAAGATCGAGCCGACGTAGAACAGGCACACACGCCACACCACCGAGTTGGTGGCCTTGACGATCTGGGTGGCCGGATCCTTCGCTTCCGAGGCCGCGATGGTCACGATTTCGGCACCGAGGAAGGCGAACATCACCCCGAGCAAGGCGCCGATCACCGTGGTGATGCCATTGGGCATGAAGCCTTCGGCGGTCAGGTGGGTGATGCCGCGTACCTCACCGAACTGCCAGACGTTCATCACGGCGGCGGTACACACCACCAGGAAGCAGACGATCGCCACCACCTTGATCAAGGCGAACCAGAACTCGAACTCGCCGTAGTGCTTGACGTTGAAGAAGTTCACGGTGATCAGCAGCAAGGTGGTCGCCAGCACGAACACGTTGACGCTGACATCAGGGAAGAAGCCATGCAGGATCTTGCCCGCCACGTAGGCTTCCCAGGCCATGAGGATGACCCAGTACCACCAGTACAGCCAACCGATGGTGAAACCGGCCCAGCGCCCGATGGCGCGGTCGGCATAGGTGGAGAACGAGCCGGTGTCCGGCGAGGAGGTCGCCATCTCGCCGAGCATGCGCATGATCAGCACCACCAGGATGCCGCCGGCGAGGTACGCCAGGACAGCCGCAGGGCCGGCGCTGTGGATCACGCTGCCGGAGCCGACGAACAAGGCGCCGCCAATGACCCCGGCGATCGACATCATCGTCAGGTGGCGCGACTTGAGCGAGGCACTGAGCTTGCTCTCGTGCCCGCCTTTCGCGGAGGTGGTGGATGTGGATGTTGCGTCCATCAGTTGTGTACCCCGTGCTTCTTTTTATCCAAGGAAAAACTGTGAAACCCCGATGGTTATCGGCCTCACCTGTACATCAGCGCTATTGCGGGCAGGAGGTGTGAGGAACACACGCAGACCTTCCATGGCGGCCTGCTGACGCGCCCGAGGGTTGCCGCTCGGGCGAACTGAACGTGTTGCATCTGGCGATATCTGACACCTAATGTAAAAATGTCCGCCACATAGAGCCATGCACAGTGGCATGAAACTCGCACTGCACTGTACAGGCCGCCAATGCAATACACCCGCGACACCCTGCAGGCGCTTGGCGTTACGCACACCTGAAGGCACCCCATGCTGCGACTACATCCGGACTCCCCTACCCCGCTGGTCAACCAGATCATTGACGGGTTGCGCGAGCTCATCGACAACCAGACCCTCAAGCCCGGCGCCAAGGTGCCGTCTATCCGCGCGTTCGCCTCGACCTACTCGGTGAGCACCTTCACCGTGGTCGAAGCCTACGACCGCCTGGTGGCCCAGGGGCTGCTGGTCAGTCGCGGCAATGCGGGTTTCTTCGTCAGCCGCTCGGCGGGCGAGTTGCTCGACACGCACACCCCGCAAGCTGACACAACCCGACCATCGTTCAACTCCGAGTGGTACCTGCAACAGATCTTCGAGACCCGCCAACTGCCATTCAAACCCGGCTGCGGCTGGCTGCCCAACGACTGGATGTACGAAGACGGCTTGCGTCGCGGCATGCGCCAGGTGGCCGGCAGCCCGCTGGAGCTGTCTGGCTATGGTGACCCGATGGGCCTGCCCGAACTGCGCGCGCTGACCGCGCAGAACCTGCAGCAGGAGCTGTCGATCGTCGCCAGCCCTGCGCAACTGATGCTCACCCATGGCGCCAGCCAGGCGCTGGACCTGGCGGTGCGTACCCTGGTGCGACCGGGTGACGTGGTGCTGGTGGACGACCCAGGCTATCCCAACCTGATGAGCATCCTGCGCTTTCAGGGCGCGACCCTGGTCGGCGTGCCGCGCACACCCGTGGGCTACGACCTCGACCAGTTGGAGCGCTTGCTCGCCCACCATCGCCCGACAGTGTTCTTCACCCAGCCACACCTGCACAGCCCGACCTGTTCGCGCACGCCGCTGGCGCAGTTGCACCGCCTGCTGCAACTGGCGTCGCAGCATGGCTTGCGCCTGGTGGAGAACAACCTCTACGCCGACATGATCGCCGAGCCGCAGCCGTGCCTTGCCAGCCTCGACCATCTGCAGCAGGTGGTATACGTGGGCAGCTACTCCAAGAGCATCTCGCCCAACGTGCGGGTGGGCTACCTGGTGGCTGAAGCCGAGGTGATGCAGCAGCTGTTGCAGTTGAAGATGCGTTCAGGGCTGACCACCTCGCAGGTGATGGAGCGCGTGGTGTACGCCGCAGTGATCGACGGTCGCTGGCGCAAGCACCTCAAGCGCCTGCGCCAACGCCTGGCCGAAGCGCATCAGGAAGTGGGTCGACACCTGCATCGGCTGGGCTTCGAGCTGTTCATCGAATCGGATGAAGGCATGTACATCTGGACCCGCCACCCGGCCATCCCCGACAGTGCGGCATTGCTGGACGATGCGCTGGAACAGGGGATCATGCTTGGGCCTGGGCAGTTGTTCATGGTCGATGCGCAGGCCACGGGGTGGATGCGGTTCAATGTGGCGTTCAGTACGGATGCCAGGATGTGGGAGTTGCTGGAGAAGGTTCTGGTCAGGCATGTCAGGCGCGGGGGGGGTTGAGCTTTGCTTTTATAGCCTTGCCTTTCAAGGTGTTTGCGTGTGATTGCGTGAGGGCTCACAGGTGCTCGTCGAAAGCTTTTCAGCGCCTCTGAGATCGAGCGCCGCCCGCGCGGCGCTTCGCGGGCAAGCCCGCTCCCACATTTGTTTCGGGCCAATTATTCCTGAGTGATTGCCGCGCGCCCCTTGTTTGCCCCCTTCGATATCGCATTTGAGCAGTTACCTTTCTTCCATATCCAGTCATGCGCCAAGGGGCCGCGTACCGATGATGGATACAGGAGAAACTGGCCCGAAAACAAATGTGGGAGCGGGCTTGCCCGCGAAGCGCCGCGCGGGCGGCGCTCGATCTTTCGGAC